>PLYG01000496.1 GCA_003153335.1 Betaproteobacteria bacterium
AACGCAGTTCGAATGCCGTCTTGCGGCGAAACGCCTTGGCGGTGAGCTTTTGCCGGACCATTCGCGCCACGAACGGAGGAAAGCGCAGCAGCGCGGGCATCGCCGTCTGCGAGCGCAGAAAATCCGGGACCACGTCGGTGAGAATGAGCTCAAGCCAACGGGCGCGTACAGCTTCGGCGCTGTATTCGCGCGCCCGGCTCCGTCCATTCTCGATCATCGCGCGATAGACGGACGTGTCGGAACGGAGGTACTCGATGCTTCGCAGCAGCGATTGCGGGGTATCGACAGCGAGATAGTCCAGTTTGCTCTGGCGCAGCGCGGCATAGGCGGGTTCGTCGGATAGCAACGCGGGAACATCCGCATGCCACGCATATAGCCGCTTTTCATCGTCAGATTTCCGCGGATTTGCACCGCCGGGAACAACCCACATCGTGGAATCAACATTCTTTGCACAACCACTGCAAGAGTTGTTAACAAGTATTTCAGTAGTTCGGGCCCATTTTCCGATGCTGAAGCTTGGCAATTTCCTTATTTGTTCAATTAATCAAAGCGATCTCCTTACATAGTTATGCTTGGCATTATTCATGCTTTTAGATTCCCACCATTTTGCATACGACATTGACCAATGAAAAAGCAGGCGGTACCGATCTGGAGGCGCTGGGCATGCTTCCGGTCACGGGTAATCTGTCCGTCTTCGGGAAAGCCGGGTTGGTGGCAGCAAGAGTCAAAACCGAGTTGAACTCTAGTGACCTAAATTTGGAACCGGATGGATTCGTCGATTCGCCGTTTTGCAAACAGCCGATGAACCGCCGAATTGTCCCCACTTCGCATGAAAGGAAAATATCATGAAAAGAGTACGTAATCTGGCGATCGCCGTATTAGCGGCTGGTGCCTTGGCGGCCCCGGTTCAGGCTGCGGTTACACCAACACCGCTGACCTCGAATGTGACCGCCGATATCTTGGCTACGCAGTTGGCTTGCGTGCAATTGCAGTACGATCAACTGCTGCTCGCCATGAGCCGCGCGATCAACGATGCGGTGGGTGTTTCGGCCGACCTGACCGTGGTCAAAGCTGATCAGGCTGCCGTTCAAAGCGCTAACCAAGCGTTGCAAACTGCCGTTGGCGCGTATCTGAAGCCGGCACAGGGCGTGTTTTCGGCCGCCGACACGGCATTTGAGGCCGCGTTCGTCCAGCTCAAATCGGACGCAACCAGCAACCCCAGCGCACTGAGCAGCGACAAGGCGGCGATACTGTCCAGCTTCTCGGCCCTTAGCGCCGCACAGGTACAGCTGCAAGCGAATCAGCAGGCACTCGCAGGCGCCGGAGCAACCGAGCCGTGCGGTCATGGACCGGACGAGAGCCCCGGCGGATCGGCTGGTGGACCACCACGGCACAACTGATAGTGTGTCCCCGGCTGAGACCCGCTCAGCCGGGGAGAACACACCATGGCCGGCGTGCGCTGTGTTTCCCTGAGCGCAATGCGTTGAATCTGCGCGAGAGGTGTGACTGATGCGATCGCGCGCATGGAAGGGCAGGCGCACTGGGAGACCGACGTCCTGGCGGGCTTCGCACTCGGCACCGTCTTCGGCTATTGCGCGCACCACCGGGACAACCTGCTGGTGCTCAGCGGGATGCCACGCTCCGGTTTTCGTCGGTTGGTGCCGCGCTCGGTAACAGAGTGTCGATTTCGCTGAACTTTGATCGCCAAATTACGCAGCGGACTGACCACAATATTGGCTCTATCCTGAGTCGCGGCGCGGCCAACCGTGAGGTGATCCTCACCAATTCCCAGCACCTAGAGAAGGCGCGGGGAACCGCCGGTAGTTTATCGGGACCAAGCTCGGTTCCAGTCTTAATTGCGAGAGAAAGAGTGCTGATGATGAAACACCTATGGCTTGTGGGGGCGCTGGCAATATGGGCGGCGGACAGTGTGGGAGCGGGGACAGTCGCGGTTCCGCCTTTGTATTACCAGCCGGGACCTGCGGTAAAGAGTCAGGTCGAGGCGGCGCTGCTCACTCCCGAAACCGCGCAACCCTACGCGATCAGCTTGCCAGGGCCGACGCCAAAAGAACTGGCTTCGCTCAAATCTGCCGACTCCGGGGGAGCCAGCAGCGAAAAGGCCGCGCGTGCGCGAAAGGGCGCGCCGCTCAAGATAGGGTATATGCGTCCGACCGCGAGTGGCGATCAGGCGCTGAATCTCGCAGCGCTAAAGTGGTATTCAGTGGCTGGGGGCGGCAATGCGGCGCGTATCACGGTGAATTCGCCTGGCGCGGCGGCACTTCGGCTCGGCATCGCGATGACGGCGACCAGTCCCGGCGTGGCGGTTCGTTTCATCGGTGCTGCGCCCGCACCGCAGGTTTTTGGACCCTATCCGATGGCAATGCTCGCCGCATCGCCGATCTATTGGTCACCGGTGCTGGAAGGGGAAACCGCAACCCTGGAAATCTTTCTGCCGGCAGGCGTAACGCCCGACAGTTTCACTCTGGCGGTGCCGAAAGTTGGTCACATGCTCGTCGCCGGCGCTGCGCTGGTCAGCCTGGGCACGGCGAAAGCCTGGAGCATACTCGGCGGGATCGGTGCGTCGGAATCCTGCGAGCAAGACGTCAAGTGCGAGATTCCGACACCTGCGCTTACGGCGCAGGCGGCAGCCGTTGCCATGTTGGTCCTTAACGACAGCAAGTACGTTTATCAATGTACTGCGACTCTGATCAATGATTCAGTGGCATCGCGGACGCCTTATCTTTACACCGCCAACCATTGCCTGGCTGCGGATCCGAGTTCCGTCCCGCGTTACACACCGGCGGAGATGGCGTCGACCATCAATACTTACTGGTTTTTCGACGCGGTGTCATGCGGAAGTCTTAGCGTGCCCCAATACGTCCTGGTCGCGGGCGGAGCGGCGCTGCTCGGGCGCGGGGACGACTTCGACTGGGCGCTCGTGCGCATGAACAGTAATCAACCGAGCGGAGCGCATTTCTCAGCGTGGCGCGCGGAATCGATGCAGACCGCGGATCCGTTCGCCGTGCTGCACCACCCCATGGGTGATTTGAAGAAATTGAGCCAAGGCGCCGTACAGCAATACTCAACCTATAACGATGGCAGCAGCTTCATTACGGCCGGATATACGCTGGGGGCAACCGAGCCTGGAAGCAGCGGCTCCGGCCTGCTGTCATTGAACAGCGCGGGGGGCTATTACGAATTGCGGGGCGGATTGTATGGCGGGGCGTCGGACTGCAGTGTGGCAAATGGAACCGATGATTACTCTCGGCTCGACGTGGCCCTGCCCCTGATCAAGCAGTACCTCACGCCGGATGCCGCCAATGCGCAGTTGGTTGGTCCCGTGGTCGAGTACTACGCCAGCAGTATCGGCGACTATTTCATCACGGCCTATCAACCCGAGATCAATTGCATCGACACCGGCTGTCAACCCGGCTGGGAGCGGACAGGGTTGCGTTTCCTTGCGTACACGAATGCGGCCGCCGCGCCCGCGAACGCGATGCCGGTCTGCAGATTCTACGTTGCACAACAGTACGGCAACTCGCACTTCTATTCGGCGGACCNNGCGGACCCCGCCGAATGCGCGCGGACCGCTGTGCAGTTCAGGGACACCTGGATCGAGGAAAGCCCGAATCTTTTCTACATCCAGATCCCGAACACGGCGAATGGGAGTTGTCCCGCAAACACCCACCCGATCTACCGGTTCCTGAACAATGCCAACAAACTGCACCATAGGTACACGGCCGAGGTCGATGTTCGTAACTGTCTGTTCTATGGCAGCCAGCCGTCCGATCCGAACGTGGTTGTCGATTTGAACTGCACGGCGAACGCCGGTGATTGGATCCAGGAAGGGTACGGCACGCCGCCGGACGCGCCGGTAATGTGCTCGCCGAACAACTGAAGGCCACCGCCACGCGTCCGGCTGCTGTGAGCGATCAGGGGAATTTGAGCCAATCTGCTGACCATTGATCGTCGTGGGCAGACCCGCCAGTTCCCGTTCGAGCAATTGATTTCACGATTGTTCGACCGACTTCGACCGCTCTTTTGCCTGTGATCGCTGCGGGTTAGATCTGCATGATCGCTTACACGCGGCAGGAGGAGCGAGCGCCGCTCAGCCTGCAAATCGACGATGCGCAGGGTTCGCAGGTATTCGCTCTCGACGACGCCGGGCCGCTGGTCGCCGACGTCGACACGTGCGGCGCGGCCGAGCGGGCTGGTCTCTAGAGCGCAGACGTGGTGCTTGCTGTCAACGGCCGTGCCGTCGATGTTTCGGGTGAACTGCCCGCGACGTTGGGTCTCGCCCAGCCGGGTGATCGGATCGATCTGGACACTTGGCACCACGGCACACGGCACGTCCTGCGCGCCCGGCTGGACGACACGGGAATTCATGCTACGCAGACGGCAAACGCCAATCCACCGGACGCCAGAGGTCGGCTCGGCTTGGCGCTGCGGCCGCCGCATCTCCAGGAAAAGCGTGAATCCGGGATTGCTACCGGCTTGCCGGTTGAGGGCGTGAGTGACGCCGCCGAGCGTGCCGGCGTAGAGCCAGGTGACGAACTGCCAGCGATCGATGGCAAGACCGTCACCAGCGTCGCCCAGGCAACAGCTGCGGTAGCCCGATCCGACAAGTCGGTTGCGCTCCTGGTAAAGCGCGGCGAGATGAAGATCTACGTTCCATTGCAATGGGGGTGCACGGCATGCATACCGGCGTGAAGAAGCATCATGACGCGAGCAACAACGACACGATTCCCGGTCTACACTGCATTGACTTGAGGCTAAGTCAACGCGACGTTCTGGCTCTTGTTAGCGCGCACAGGGGGTTGCTCTCTTGCTGCCGGGATCCTGACAATTCCTTACGAAACGCATCGCGGTTGAAGCAGCTTCCTTTCAGTGCCGTATTGAAATAGCCTGTGCCGTAGGGGACGGGTGGGCGGCCGAATGACCGGCCAACAAGATCGCAGAAGAGGAACAAGTGAATAGCAAATGAGTGAATCCGTATTCGTAGAGGTGGAATTTTTTGTGTTGGCCGTCTTCTCAATTATATTGCCCGTAAGCATCTACGGTTACATGATGTCGACGAGAGCCATCTCCCGTAAAACGGTGCTGCTGTTCGGCGTCATCCTGATCGCGATTTCTGGTGCAAATGTATTTCTGTTGCAGCGTCCGGCGGGAATGGCAAGAGATTCGCCTTCGTTGCTCGACGATAGAATTTTCGCATCAGAGCTTTCTGCCGCGCTCTACCTCCTGCCCGCCCTATTCGCAGGGATCGGCGTGAATATGATCTCTCATATACTGATCAGTCACCTTACTGAGGCCGAAAGGGAATTCGACCAGAGGCGCCAACAAATTCTTTGCCGCAAGACCGATGAGTAGCAATAGAGCAGCGCTCGAACCACTTGGCGCGCATGCCTGCTTCAAGCGCCCGGCGAACCGCGCATGGCGCGAATGGTAGCGGGCAAGGGTCGTCGAACCCGTCACTTGGAAAAAAAGGCGCAAGACTTGCTGACCCAGCCGGCAACGGTTAGACGTGGAGCATGAGCTGTGCGAATAGTTGTTTGTTACTACTTTCGGGATCTGTCGATTTCCCTCGGCGAGGATCTTGCCGCGGCTCTCGTGAACTTGGGGCATGATGTGCATTGCTTCGATTCCAGTGCCCGCGGTTCCTACATGGTGCACAAGCGGCTTGCCAAGAGTCTGGCAAAGCTGGTTGGTGCCAAGGCGCAGTTGTCTGCCTACTTCTCTGCGCGCCAGGAGCGTCAACTGGCCAAGGACTTCTTGGGGTTCTGCGAACAGATCGCTCCCGAGTTGATCGTCGTTATCCGCGGCGAGCGTATCCCTGTAGATGCCCTGCCCGAGGTTTCGTCGAGGTTCGGGGCCAAGACGGTGGTCTGGTGGGTAAAAAATCCCCGCTGGGAAAGCCGGCTCTTTGCGGAAGCCGAAAGCTACGACCGCGCCTTTTCCATCAACGAGTCCATCTGCGGCGAAGGTATCCAGTACTTACCCAGCTGGTCAGTCAACCGGGAGGTGTTTTCCCCCACTCCCTTCAGCCTGAAAAAGCGACAACTGCTGTTTATCGGCACGTGGTCACCCCGGCGCCAGCGTTATCTTGAAGCCATTGCCGATTTGCCCTTGGAGATCATCGGACCCCACTGGCTGGAACATTTATCGATGATGCACCCCTTGAGAAGAAAAGTCGCCGGCGAATGGGTATCGCCGGCAGGAATGGCCTCGTACTACCGCTCGGTGTGGGCGGTGATCGATATTCACCAAATGGACCAGGATCACGGCCAGGGCGTCAATATGCGATTCGCCGACGTTCCCACCTCTGGGACGGTGCTGATCACCGAGCCGTCGCGGGAGATAGAGCGCTGGCAACTGGCCGATCGCTGCGCCGTGTTGTTTACCAACCCGGAGTCCCTGAGAAAGGCAGCCATGGCGTTGCTTGCGGATGCCCAGCGTTGCGGGGCAATGAGCGGAAAGACTGCGGAAGTTTCCGCCGGGATGCCGACCTTTGCAGACCGTGCAGCAACGATTCTGCAGTCGCTTAACAGAGAAAGGTCCGAGGTATGAATCATCCCCGACCGTTGATTAGTCTATGGCAGGCGAGCATTAGCGCAGCGCCTGCAGTGGCAGACGCTTACCAAGCCGCTGGGCAAATTCCGATCGACGCGTTACGAAGGGTTACAGTTTGCCTGGACGCCGTGCGCGATTCGAAAAATAATGCGGCCAATATGATGAACGACCGATCATTCCCTGTACTGGCTGCCCCGGCGGCGGCCCTTTTCATCGGTTCCCTGCGACAAATTCAAGGCTGTTCAATGCGCCCTCGTTGGTTCTGCGTTTATGTTTTCCTTGCCGCGGGCTTGCTGGTCCCGTTTTTCGGTGCGGGCAATGCCCATGCGGCCGTGATCGCTAACTGGGACAAGAGCAGCAGATCGTGGAATAACTCGCACATGACTGGCAATACGCTCACTGTATCGGCGGGAAACGGGATCGTCGCCGGATCCATGATCGACAACAACTACGTTCGTTACGAGCAAATCGGAAACGGCTATGTAGTCGTATTCGGCGATCGCATTGACCACGACGATGTGATCTCCGACACCAATACCAAACTGATGCTGAATCTGGTCAGTTTCGCCATCGTGCGTACGGTGCAAATCCCGGCAGCTTCCGCGACAGGACTTGTACTCACATCGCTCGTTCTTGTAGGCTTGGGCATTTTGCAATTCGCCCGACGTCGGCGGTGCGTCTACTGAGTTTTTTCAGTCGCGTGGTCAACTGTCTCCACGGCCCTTCGACGGACAGCGCCCGCCATGGCAAATCCTCCGCACACCGCTTAAATTCCGATCGATATGTTACGACCATATCTCGGATCGAGGAGAGTCTGGGCAGGACGGGAAAATGGATAGCAATATACTTCCCGTTGGAATTTCCTACAATTTCTAGGTTCTGGCTGTGAAGCAGAACGTGCGCGTGCCCTGATATCTCCGTCCTCGTTTTGAGCAATGGTCCAATTACACAACTCTTGGACGCACTCCTACGGGACGATCAATCGTTTGCCTTCGGCAAATGTTTTTTCAACTTGTACCACAATGTGCGCTCGCTGATGTCGAGCAAAGCGGCCGCCTTTGGCTTGCTTCCCTCTGTTTGTGCAAGCGCCTCTTCTATCATGCGAGCTTCCAATTCCTCGACAGCCGGGACCAACGGACCCACGGAAACGGTGTTACTGGCCAGCAAGACTGGTGAAGTACCTGACCTATCGAGATCGAGCGGGAAGTGTTCTGGCTTGAGCGCCCCCGTTCCGCAGAGTATCAAGGCGCGCTCGACCATGTTTTCCAGTTCGCGCACATTGCCGGGCCAGTTGTAGGCTTGCAGCCGACTTACGATAGCTGCACTGAGGGCAGCGTCTCCGTCTATGTGATGACTGTGCTTGGCAATGAAATGGGAAGCCAGATCGGGAATATCCTCTTTGCGTTCGCGCAAGAGTGGCAAGTCTACGGCGAAGACGTTGAGTCGATAGTAAAGATCTTCACGTAAATGGCCGTCACGGATTGATTCCCGGGGCGTGCGGTTGCTAGCGGCGATTACGCGAATATCCAGTTTGATTTGGCGGTTGCTGCCTAATCGCTCAAGGGTATTTTCCTGCAGGACCCGCAGGAGCTTTGCCTGCAGTGCCATGGGCATTTCGGTCAGTTCATCGAGAAAAATTGTGCCCTCGTTGGCAAGTTCAAACTTGCCAACACGTTCCTTGACGGCCCCTGTGAAGGCGCCTTTCTCGTATCCAAACAGCTCAGCTTCCAAAATGTCGACTGGAATGGCCGCGCAGTTGATGGGCACAAAAAGCTTACTGCTGCGTGGTGATGCATTGTGAATGGCGCGAGCCGCCAATTCCTTCCCAGTGCCGGTTTCGCCCGTAATCATGACCGAGGCCTTGGTCGGCGCGACCTGACGGATGAGCTCATACACGGTGCGCATCGCAGCGCTTGTTCCTACAAAGGCATCCCAACCGCGATTCAGCTCCTCGCGCATGAAGCTGTTCTGGCGAACCACTTCGGCTTCGTTGAGTACCCGCGCAATGGCCAGCTCCAGCGCATCGATGTCGAACGGACGCAAGACATAGTCGCTCGCGCCAAGCTTCATTGCATTTACAGCCGATTCAACCGACCCATGGGCTGTGATAACAATCACCGGTATCTCAACGCCGTCCTGTCGCAGACGAGTGAGCAACTCGATTCCATCCATCTTTGGCATGCGCATATCGGTGATGACAAGATCCACCGGGTTGTCTCGCAAGACTTCCAGCGCTTCACGACCGTTACCCGCAACGAAGACCAAATGGCCTGCCTTACGCAACATGATTTCCAGGACACGGCGCATATGCGGCTCGTCGTCCACCACCAGAACGTAACGTTGATTCATTTTCAGGTACTCGTTTCAGACTTTGTTTTGCGCGGCAGACGAATCGTGAAGCGCGCGCCGCCCAGCTCGCTCTCGTCGGCTTCGATGTCACCGCCGTGAGCGACGACAATCTGCTGAACGATCGCCAGACCCAATCCGACACCTCCTTCGCGGCGAAAGAAGAAGGCTTCGAAAACGCGAGCGCGTTCTTCGATTGGAATGCCTGGTCCGTCGTCGGAAATTTCGATGAAAAACTGATTCACATCCTCATAAGTTGTCAGCCGGATTTGTCCGCCTGCCGGAAGGATTTGCAGCGCATTAAGAATAAGGTTGAGCAGCACTTGAGTGATCTGCTCCGCGTCGCACTCAACTATCGGATGAGCGGCGCCGAGCCGGTCGGTCACCGTGATCCGCCGCTTCTCGATTTGTGCGCCCAATAGTGCGCTGCTTTGACGAATGAGCGTATGCAGGTCTGTCAGTACTTTGTTTTGTGCGCGAGGCCGCGCACTGTCGAGCATGGCTGAAACCAAACGGTTGAGCCGCTCAGTCTCGCTTTCGATGAAACCCATCAGTTCTCGCCCCTCGTCAGAGAGGCCAGGTTCGCGTCTCAACATCTGAGCAGACGACCGCAAGATGCCCAAAGGCGTACGCACCTCATGGGCGATCACCGAGGACATTTCTCCCACCACGGCCAGCTTCGAGGCCTGCACCAGCTTGCGTTGCGACTGATCAATGTCGTGCATCATCTGTGTGAAAGCTTCACCCAGTTCGCCAACCTCGCCGGTAGCGGCAGGGAGTGCGACCGATGGCGACTGGCCATGCTTATAGTGACGCGTAAAGGCCGTCAACGCGACGATGGGTCGCGCAATCGCACCACTGATCCTACTCGCAACGCCCAGCGTAATAAGAACCAGCCCTCCAAGAATGGCAAGGGAGATTTCAGCCATCCGATGTACAGGTGCCAGAGCCTCTCTCTGCGGCTGGATAACGAGTGTGCTCAATCCTAAGCCCGCAAAGCCGGCGAAACCGCTCGTGCGCCCAAGCCCAACGACGACATCGGAATCCCATACCGGGGAACCCGTGTGTCCAAAAGCGCCGCCAGATCGCGCCTGAAGTTGCCACCCGGCCAGCGCTTGACCGGATAACAGACCGGCCTCTCTCAAGCTTCGCGAGGCCGCGAGCACCTCACCACTTGTATCCACAAGCGCTACCATCCGGCCGCCTGAAGCCGCATTGTCCAGGAAAGCATCGATCTGGCTCCAGTCAAACTCCAATATCAACTCACCTATTGTGTCGCCTCCAAACTGGGAATTGATGGGGGCGCGAATAGGAAGGGTTACCTTTCCGCCCGAACGCACTGGACGCTCGAGCGTAAGTGTTGCACTTGCCAGCCTCGTAGTCAGCCACACTGGGTGGGGGGCGAGGGGTCGCCCAAGTGCGGCAGGATTGCTGCTGCTCACGACGAGGCCGTCTCGGTTAAGCGCGGCTAGCTCGCGATATACTCCACCGTAGCCCGTCTTGAGCTTGGCCAGAAAATTGCTTAATCGCTTATCGACGTCCTGCACCTGCAAATCCTGCATTACCTCAAGCGTACTCCAAGTGGCTGCGTTCTGGAGGCGTTCGAACATGATCTTGTTGATGTCCGAGGCCACTGCATCCGCCTGGGCCACAAGACCGTGTTCGATTTCGGTCTGCATTGCTTCTCGCGCCTTGACAAAGGCCAGAGCGGCCAGAAGTATGGCGGGCGCAAGCCCAATTAGAAGAAATGCTCGAAGCAGAGTTGTGCGGATGGTCACGTGCGTACGATAGCTGATAAACGGAGAAATGTGAGCCTGCATGTCGCTTCTAGCATACGTAAGAATCTTCACATCAGTGTTGGCAACAGGAATATTTCTCGCCGTTGGCGGCCCTGTCCTTGCCTCCAGCGCAAATAACGAAGAAGCCGGGGGCACCACGCCCTCCTATGAGCTCGGCCACGGTCTACGTCTGGGGGAGAGCGGCTTTACCTTGGGTGGCTATACATCGGCGCAGTATCAGGACCTGAGCAATTCAGATTCGCGCACGTCGCTGAGTCACTTGAGTATGTTCCTATGGTGGGAAAGCGAATCTCGGCTGAAATTTTTCTCCGAACTCGATAGCGAGGATACGCTTGCCACTAGCTATCATTCGGCGGCAGGCGAGAGGCACTATCTGGCACTCGAGCGCCTTTATTTCGACTACGCATTCAGTGATTCATTAACGCTGCGTGCAGGCAAGTTCCTCACCCCTATCGGCCGCTGGAACCTGATCCATGCGGATCCGCTCGTTTGGACGACGTCACGCCCTCTTATCACTCGCAACCTGTTCCCCGACAATGCCATGGGTTTGATGGCTCTGGGCAATTTTTCAATGCTCGGTCGACAGGCCGACTATACCCTGTATGCTTCGTTGGGCCATGAGCTGCGGGCGGATCCGGCCCAGGATCCCTTTAACGAAGCCTATGGCGGTCGCTTAAACCTATCTGCCAGCGAGAACGTGCAGGTTGGCTTGTCGTATGCGAGCTTTGACCAACGCGCTCTGCGCGATGAGCACAAACAGTTGTTGGGGCTGGATTTCCTCTGGTCATCTCATGGGTATGAAGTCAGCGGCGAGGTAGCCTACCGCATGTCAAATGAAGGTACACAGCGCGATGCGAAAGGCGGGTTCGTTCAGGGGGTTGTACCGCTGTTCGATAGACTCTATGCCGTTGGGCGTATCGAAGCCATCCGTCAGCCCGACTTGTACAACACCACTCGCCTTTGGGTGTTGGGGTTGAACTATAGATACAGTCGGGCCCTCTCGCTGAAGCTGGAGTTTGTGCATGGCATTAACAGTGATATCAGTGTACCCGTGGGTTTCCTGTCCTCGGTAAGCGTGTTGTTCTGACAAGGGCCATGCGCTTCGTGTTGCCGCGTCTGTGGCTGCCCGCATTGCTCATGTTCTGCCCGACTCTATTCGCAGCGGGAACGCAGGATCCAGGAATTTCCGTGATCATGGCTCCAGGTGCAGCGCAGCCTAAACTCAACCGCGATGATCTGGCGTTGATCTTCAAACGACAGAAGCGTTTCTGGGAAGACGGGCAACACGTCCAGCCAGTGAATCTGTCGGCTAACCACCCATTGCGGCGTGCGTTTTCAATGCAGATATTCGGCCGCGGCCCGGAGGACCTCGAAGACTATTGGCGCGACATGTACTTCCATGGTGTTCTGCCGCCTTATGTTCTCGCATCCGAGGAAGCCGTAATCCGTTTCGTTGCTAGTACGCCGGGCGCGATCGGCTATGTCTCCCATTGCCTTCTCGATCATCGCGTCAGCGTGGTCATGCGCTTGGACAATAGTGCGGAGTGTCCACACTAGGATCGTCGCCGCGCCATTTCCTTCACCTCGCGCTGTTTATCCCCGTCAGAAGCGCGATCCCGGTAGTTCCTGGAAATGCTCTCTCGGCCTTTTGCTGCAAACATTGTCAACAAGGCCTGCAGTAAGAACATATCTTGCAGACGGTGTACGGCGTAGATGCTGCTCTGTGTGTCGCGAATAAATCAAATACAAATCACCGACTTAATGTCGGTTCCCGCGCCCGTCTTGGAACTGGCATCAGAATTGCGTTAGCAACCGTAGCTGCGGTCATCCCGATCGTGCGTCATTCGCAACCAGGAAACTGCCCCATGTTTTCAGTCCTTTCATCAGTTCCCTGGCGTAAACGGGACGCTGGCTTAGCCGCCTCGGACGGCAGCCTCATGCTAGCCTCCAATGAGGTCTGTCGCCAGACCACCCCATCCGTAATCACCCATGCGTTAGCCGAGCAGTGCCGAGAAGATCGGGTCGCGGCGGAGAGATTCATCAGTGAGCGTTTCGCAGCGACCTATGGCGCCCAGCTGACAACCTTCATGCCGCGACTGTTTTCCCTGCGTACCGCACAGGGCGAAATGGTAGGCGCTTTCGGTCTGCGGCCAGCAAGTCAAAGACTATTTCTGGAACGCTATCTGGATCATCCTGTCGAGGCGGTGCTCGGAGAAGCACTCGGCATGTCGGTGGAGCGTCAACAGATCGTTGAAGTCGGTCATTTTGCCGGATCGGGCGCTGGCGCTTCACGCGCGATGATCATTCAGCTGACGGCTCGCCTCCATCGTGAAGGTTTCAGGTGGGTGCTCTTTACCGGAACCGCCGGGCTACGCAACGCATTCTACCGTCTGGGGCTGGAGACCATCGATATAGCACCTGCGGACCCCACACGGTTGGATCGTCGCGAGCAGTTACAGTGGGGTAGCTACTACCAACATATGCCGCGCGTGCAGTTCGGTGATATCGCCAAAGGTTTTTCTGCGCTGTCGCGCACAACCCCTCCCAGTAGTCGTTCTGCGTGGAAACCATAAGGATGAGTCGCTTGCTCGAGGCAATCCATCAGAGCGCCCTTACTCGTCCAGACGCCCTGGCGCTGCAAGCCGGCAATCGCAGTGTTTCGTACGCCGAACTGGTGGTACTTGTCGAGACGCTCGCAGCGCAACTCACCAGATATGCACCACGCGTACTCGGTTTGCTGGCAGATAACGGCATCGACTGGGTGCTGGCCGATCTGGCCGCATTACAGTCAGGTATTACCGTCGTACCTTTGCCAACTTATTTCTCCAGTGCGCAATTGCGACACGCCATTCGCAGTGCCGGGATCGACCGGGTACTGACCGACCAGCCGGCCGATTTATGCGCTCTGACGGGCTTCCTGGTGCAGGACGAAGGCATTTTCCACGGAAGCCTGCACGGAGTCAGGGTCGAGCCCAGTGGCGGTGGGCAGGTTTGCCTGCCAGCGGGTACGCAGAAAATCAGTTTTACTTCCGGTACCACCGGCGCCCCCAAGGGTGTTTGTCTGAGTATCGCTTCCATGGAACACGTGGCGCTCTCCCTGCTTGGAGCGACGGCGGCCAGTCTTGAAGACCGCCACCTATGCGTATTGCCTCTCGCCACCTTGCTGGAGAATATTGCTGGTGTCTACGTGCCCCTGATGGCCGGTGCCACCTGCCTGCTACCGCCCTTGGCCCACGTAGGGTTGTCCGGAAGTTCAGGGTTGGACGTCGGCATGCAGCTTTCCGCGCTGGACGGATTGCGTGCCACTAGCGCCATTCTTGTACCGCAAATGCTGGCAGCGGAGGTCGCTGCGATCAGTACGGGCGCGCCACGACCTCGGGCACTGCGCTACCTGGCTGTTGGGGGAGGCAGCGTTTCTCCGAGGTTGGTGGCACACGCGATTTCGCTCGGGCTGCCGGTGCATGAGGGTTATGGACTTTCCGAGTGCGCCTCGGTGGTAGCGCTCAACCGCCCCGAAGATAACCGTCCCGGTAGCGTCGGCAAACCGCTACCCCATGTTCGAGTCGACATAGCGGCTGGCGGCGAAATTGTGGTCTACGGGGCGCAATTCGAAGGTTATCTGGGTGCGCTGGCACAAGACCCCAAGCGCCCCTTGCATACCGGCGACCTTGGCCATCTGGACGACGATGGATTTCTCTATGTCACTGGTCGCAAGAAGAACGTGTTCATCACATCCTTCGGGCGCAACTTGTCTCCCGAGTGGATAGAGCGCGAATTGCTCGCCCAACAAGCTCTGTTTCAGGTCGCCGTGTTCGGCGAGGCTCAGCCTTTCAATGTTGCGGTGATCGTGCCGCATCCGGCTATGACTACAGCAGCGATCAGCTCCGCCATAGCAGCAGCCAATGCCGCCTTGCCGGACTACGCCCGCGTGGCGCATTGGGTCATTGCCCGATCACCTTTCACCCGCGACAACGGGCAACTGACGCACAACGGTCGCCCGCGGCGTACCGAAATCGCCGCTGCCTATCCAACCAAACTCGAATGTCTCTACCAAAAGGAATCCCTTGGAGTTCTATGCTCAATTGCGTGAGGCCACGGAGGCTGATCAAATGTACCTGCGCACGGCGCCCATCATCGTCGCCGCACTGGCCGGCGAAGCTACTCGTGCGCAGTACATCGCATTTCTTGC
>PLYG01000075.1 GCA_003153335.1 Betaproteobacteria bacterium
GTATCGCACCGTCCAGGCGCACTTCAAGACTTGGCTGGCGCTCGCGGACGAGTCGGATGAGACGGCGCCGCCGGCCTACGTCGAGCAAGCCTTTCGCCGCTACCGCGAATGCGGAATCCTCAGTTGTGGTTTTGCCCGGGCCTTCTGCAAAGAGTGCGGGCACGACTTCCTGGTTGCTTTTTCCTGCCAAGGCCGGGCCGTCTGCCCGTCGTGCAACGCCCGGCGCANNTCGTGCGCATCCTGCTGCGCGCCATCGAGCGCTGCCTGCGCGAACATAGTCCCGGCAGCAGCGCCGTGGCGCGGCTGGGGGCGGTGGGGCGCACTGAAATGGCTATCCTTCGTTGCCGAATGCTCCGGCACGCGGATCGGCTCATGCCAACCTGCCGCGTACCAGCCGCCCAGTCTCCGGCATAGCCGGCACGCAATGCAGCGTCGAGCGATCCCTGATCGCCATAATTGGTGAAAACGGGCAAGTGGCCCGAACCGCCACCAATGACGATGCCGACCATGCGAGGCGTTTTCCGGCGCCCGCGGGCCATTACGCGCGGTTCTGGTTGTGTCTAATTGCGCGAGTGTGCTAGGCTCGTTTCGGCAAGCATCTTATGTCCACGGAAAGATGATGCAGGACTCCCGCGAAATTGATCGGGCATACCAATAATCTATAGATGGAGGAGGTCGCATGTTTGATCGTCGAATTTCCCGCCGTTCGGTGCTGAAGGGCTCGGTCGCGGCTGGCGCACTCGCAATTATGGGTCGGCAGGCTCAGGCGCAGGGTAGCGTCAATTGGAAGAAATACGCCGGCACCAAGCTCGAAGTTATGCTCATTAAAGGCCCACGCGGGGACAACCTGGAAAAATACATCAAGGAGTTCACCGACCTGACTGGCATTCAGGTTGAGTCCGAACAGATCCCCGAGCAGCAACAGCGCCAGAAGGCGGTTATCGAGCTTGCTTCCGGCAAGCCGAGCTTCGACGTCATTCACCTGAGCTATCACGTCCAGAAGCGGCAGTTCGAAAAGGCCGGCTGGCTCGCCAACCTCTCGGGCTTCTTGAAAGACCCGAGTCTGACAGCGCCGGATCTCGTCGAGAGCGACTTCTCGGCCGCCGGGCTGAAACTCGCCAAGGACGACAAGGGGCAAATGCTCTCGCTGCCGTGGTCGGTGGACTACTTTATCCTCTATTACAACAAGGAAATCTTCGCGAAGGCCGGCGCGTCGGTCCCGAAGACTCTCGATGAGATGAACGCGCTCGCCCAGAAGCTCACTGACGAGAAGGCCGGCATCTTCGGTTATGTCGGGCGCGGTTTGCGCAACGCCAACATGACGCTGTGGACCANNGCGGCGAATTCCTCGACGCCAAGGGCAACATCCTCACTGCCGGCCCGGAAGCGATCGAGGCGACGAAGTCCTACGATCGCTCCAACAAGTTCGCGCCTGCGGGCGTCGCCGGATTCAACTGGATGGAGTCGCTCGCCGCCTTCGCGCAGGGTCGCGCCGCCATGTGGATCGACGGGGTGGGCTGGGCTCCGGGCGTGGAAAACCCGAACTCCTCCCGGATCGTCGGCAAGGTCGGCTATGCGATGGTACCGGCCGGGCCGAAGGGGCAGTATTCGGCGACCTATGGCGACGGCATCGGGATCGCTGCAGCGTGCAAGAACAAGGAAGCCGCGTATCTCTTGTGCCAGTGGGCCGTCTCCAGGCAGCAGGGCGCGCGCCTGCTGCAGGCCGGCGGCGGCGTGCCATTCCGCAACTCGGTCCTCAACGACGAAGAAGTGCGCAAGGGCGTGACGCTGCCGAAGGAATGGCTACAGTCGGTGATCGACGCCGCGAAGATCAGCAAGCTCGGCCTGCCGGTCGTCATTCCGGTCGCCGAGTTCCGTGACCTCTTCGGCGCTGCTGTCACCGCAACGTTGTCGGGGGCCGATCCGGCGACGGAACTGAAAAAGGCGTACGATCAGTACGTGCCTATCCTGGAGCGGAGCGAGAAGACGGGCTGATTAACACCGCATGATCGCTGAACCTTGCCCCGGATGTTCTCCGTGGCAGGGTTCGATCCAGGAAATAGTCATGCGCCAGCCGGGTCCCGACAACAGCAGCGGATCCCCGCAGGAGTGGCGGCCGCCGTCCTATTGGCCGTTTGTGCTGCCGGCGCTGATCATCGTGCTTGCCGTGATCGTCTTCCCGTGGGTCTTCACCGTCTGGATGAGCCTGCACGAATGGAAAGTCGGCCAGCCGACGATATTCGTCGGCCTTTCCAATTACCTGCGGATGCCGAAGGATCCGCGCTTCGTCGAAGCGATCTGGCACACGCTCGTCTACACGGCGTTATCCGTAATCCTGCCGCTGTTCTTCGGCACGCTGGCCGCCGTCGTGTTCCACCAGAAATTTCCGCTGCGCGGCTTCATGCGCGGGCTGTACATCATGCCGATGATGGCGACGCCGGTCGCCATCGCGCTCGTCTGGACCATGATGTTCCATCCGCAGCTCGGCGTTTTGAACTATCTCCTTTCGCTCGTCGGCATTCCGCCGCAGCTCTGGGTGTTCCACCCCGGCAGCGTGATCCTATCGCTGGTGATGGTCGAAACCTGGCAATGGTCGCCGCTCGTGATGCTGATCGTGCTCGGCGGGCTCGCCGCGATCCCGACCGAGCCTTATGAAAGCGCGCTGATCGACGGCGCCAGCTTCTGGCAGATGTTCCGTTACATCACGCTGCCGCTGATTACCCCGTTCCTGTTCATCGCCGCGATGATCCGTCTGATCGACGCACTGAAGAGCTTCGACATCATCTTCGCGATCACGCAGGGCGGGCCGGGCACGGCCTCCGAAACCATCAACCTTTACCTCTACAGCGTTGCGTTCGTTTATTACGACATTGGCTACGGATCGGCGATCGCGCTCGTCTTTTTCGTACTGATCATCGTGCTCGCCGGCGTCATGCTCCACACGCGCCAGCGCATGCACTGGAACGAAGCCGGAGGTGGCGCATGAGCTTCCGGAAAGTCGCCGGAAAGATCGGGCTTGCGTTCGCGGTGTTTCTGATCGTGTCGCCGGCGATCCTGTTCTTCATCTGGATGATCTCCCTTTCCATCAAGTTCGAGATCGACAACGCCAGCTATCCACCGATCCTGATTCCCGATCGCTTCGCTTGGGAAAACTACAGGAATGTCCTGACCTCCAATCGCTTTATGCAGTACTTTTTCAACACGCTGATCGTCACCGGCTCGGCGACGCTGTTCGCGCTCGTGGTCGGGGTGCCGGCGGGCTACGGCATCGCCCGCATGCGGGCGCACAAGGCCGCGATCGTGATCCTGATCGCACGCATCACGCCCGGCCTCTCCTATCTCATTCCGCTGTTTCTCGCGTTTCAGTGGCTCGGGCTGCTCGGCACCCTCGCACCGCAGATCATCATCCATCTCGTCGTCACGGTGCCGATCGTGATCTGGATCATGATCGGCTTTTTCGAGACGACGCCACTCGAGCTTGAGGAAGCTGCCAGGCTCGATGGCGCCACCGGCTGGCAGGTTTTTCGCCACGTCGCGCTGCCGATCGCGCGGCCTGGCATCGCGGTCGCGTTCATCCTGGCAGTCATCTTTTCCTGGAACAACTTTGTCTTTGGCATCGTGCTGGCGGGCCGCGAGACCCGCACGCTGCCGGTCGCGGTCTACAACATGATCTCGTTCGACCAGTTGAGCTGGGGGCCGCTCGCGGCCGCGGCCCTGCTGGTAACCGCGCCCGTGCTGCTGCTCACCATCTTCGCGCAGCGCCAGATCGTGGCGGGGCTGACCGCCGGCGCCGTCAAGGGCGGCTAGGGCCTGTTCACACTAAATGCGCGCTTACGCTGGAGGCTGGCGGGTGGCAGCGCAAGGCACCGGCGAGGCGGTGCGCCGAAGACGCAAGCGGACCCGGCCCGAGCCAGCGGGCAGGAGCTGGTCACCAGGCCAAGCGCTGATCGCATTCGATCTGCGGCAGGGGTTCGGCAGGCTCCCAGCGCGGATCATTGCTCGCTGGTGCTCGAACCGTTGGGGTCTCCCTTGTGAATGTCCGCAAT
>PLYG01000427.1 GCA_003153335.1 Betaproteobacteria bacterium
GTTTGAGCATGGGTGACCTGTCCTCAAAGCCTGTGGGGCGTTGGCGGCGGGCCAGGTCGGAATGGGGGTAACCTGCTTTGCCAGCAGAGATCAGTGTAGGGCGCGCAAACCGAATGCGTCAAGCTTAGGTCGGGCCCAGGCTGTTCGCGCACCCGGGAGATTCAGCGTAGCAGCCAGTCAATGCACGGTGGCCGAAATCAGGAAACACAGCACGGCGCCGGACTTCAGGCGGTACACGCCGGGACCGATTTGATCCGCGTCGCGCACCTCGTTGAGAGTCAGTTCGAACTCGGAGTCGTCGGCCGTGGCCTCCAGCACAATGTCGTCGCCAACCAGCGAGTCGTCGGGCAGGCACAGGTATCCGGTCATAAACATGCGACCGTTGACCTGTACGAACTTGGCGTCTTGCATGGCTTGCAGTATGTCCACGATGGTGTCCTTCGCTCCGGCAGTTGCCGTAAATCCCTTAACGCATGGACTAGATGCGGCGATGACGGGACATTTTCAAGTGCCGTTGAGGGAATCGGGGCTGGGCGCCAGGAGATCGCGAACGAAGTTGGGCAGGGCAAAGCAGGCGCGATGCATGTCGCCGTTGAAATATTGCAGGTGCGCAATGCCCCTTTCGCCAAGACGGGTATCGACCTCTTTCGCGGACAGTGCAAGGGGATCGGTCCGCTGCGAGGCACACGCCATGCCCCAATTGGCGCCATAGAGGGGTATGGGCACAAAATACGGACGGACGATGGCGAACACCTCGGCAAGGCGCCGCATACCGGTTACGAACCGCTCGGGATGAAAGAACGGCGAGCCGAGGTGCAGCGACAGCGTTCCGGCCGGACTGAGCACACGCTTGGCTGCGCGATAAAAATCGGTCGTGTACAGCGCCGCCGCCGGGCCGACCGGATCGGTCAGATCCATCAGGACCAGATCGAATTTCTCGTCGGACTCGTTGAGCAAGGCAAAGCCATCGCCAATCCGGATCTCGAGCCGGGGATCGTCTAGCGCCCCGCGATGCACGGTCTGGAAATGCGCTCTTGCGATGCGCACGACTTCGGCGTCGAGTTCCGCCATGACCACGCGCGCTATCGTCGGGTGCTTGAGCAACTCCTCGATCGACCCGCCGTCGCCGCCGCCCACCACCAGCGCGGCTTTCGGCGCATTCTGCGCGAGGGCGGCCGGATGGACGAGATTCTCGTGATAAAAATACTCGTCGAGCTCCGAGGTCATGTTGCAGCCGTCGAGCCGGAACATGCGCCCCAGTTGTGGCGTTTCGAATACCTCGAGCCGTTGATATGGGGTCGAGACCGATTCAACCAGCCTGCCGCGGCGGAAAAAGACGCCCGCGTCGGAATTCAACCACTCGCACAGGAATTCATCGCTATTCGGAAGATCCGGCATACTCTTCTCGTCCGGCGCGTTTCAGGCGGCCTTGCGGACCGGCTCCAGCCCGCCGCGCCGAATCGTGTGCTCGCTGACGCGGGCCGGCTGGAACGCACGGCGCAACGCGTCAAACAGGTGCTGCGCTTTGGGCGTGTTGTCCGCGCTGAAATTGCAGACATATACGTCGACCGAGACGAAGCCGGATTCCGGCCAGGTATGAATGGCCAGATGCGATTCGGCCAGCAGGACCATCCCGGTCACGCCCTGCGGCGCGAACTGGTGGAACTTGTCGCCCACTGCCGTCAGGCCGGCACCCTGCGTGGCGGCGAGGCAAAGACTGCGCAACGCGCCCGACTGGATCATTGCCGGCGACTCCGCAGGGCAGTCGAACCATTCGCCTAACAGGTGGATTCCGTCCATCGGTGACCTCTTTACGGCGAGCTGAAACGCTGGCGTCTGCCACAAAATAAAAAGCCCCATCCATACGACAGGGCGACCAAAAGAACAGGGCGGCGAACGCTGGGCTTAGTCCAAAACGAGCCCCAAAAACCTGCCGAGTTTTTGCCCTGTATCAAAGAAGAATTATTGCATAAAATCAGGGAGTCAGAGATAATTTCAACCATCGGTGCTGCAACGCAGCATGCGACGGTGTTTCCGCCTGCCACGTTAACCGCACCAATCACAGCGATCGGCGACTGCCCCACCATGAGTTCTCCTGTTTCAGGCCGCTCCGGCCCGTCCGACCAGGTACTGGCCAATGCGATCCGGGCGCTCGCGATGGATGCGGTGGAAAAGGCCAAATCCGGTCATCCCGGAATGCCGATGGGAATGGCGGACATCGCGGTCGCGCTGTGGAACCGCCATCTGCGCCATAACCCGGCCAACCCGCACTGGGCGAATCGCGACCGCTTCGTGCTGTCCAATGGACACGGCTCGATGCTGCAATACGCGTTGCTGCATTTGACGGGCTACGATCTGCCGATGCGGGAGCTGGAGAACTTCCGGCAATTGCACTCGAAGACGCCCGGTCATCCGGAGGTTGGTGTCACGCCCGGCGTGGAAACTACGACCGGGCCGCTGGGTCAGGGCCTCGCAAACGCGGTGGGCATGGCGCTCGCCGAGCGCCTGCTGGCGGCGGAATTCAATCGCCCCGGGTACAACATCGTCGACCATCACACGTACGTATTTCTGGGTGACGGCTGCCTGATGGAAGGGATATCGCATGAGGTTTGCGCGCTCGCCGGCACCTGGGGCCTCTCGAAGCTGATCGCGTTTTACGACGATAACGGCATATCCATCGACGGCGAAGTCAAGCACTGGTTTACCGACGATACGCCGAAGCGCTTCGAAGCCTATCGCTGGAACGTGATCCGCAACGTCGATGGCCACAATGTCGATGCGGTCGACGCCGCCATCCAGGCTGCCCTCGCACAGGCCTCGGGGCCAACGCCAAAGCCGACGCTGATCTGCTGCAAGACCATTATCGGCAAGGGTGCCCCGAACAAGCAAGGAACAGAAAGTGCGCACGGCGCGCCACTGGGCGAGAAAGAAGTTGCGGCGGCGCGCGTGGTGCTGCACTGGAATTATCCGCCGTTCGTAATCCCGCAGGAAATCTACGACGGATGGAACGCCAGGGAATGCGGGGCGCTGCTGGAGCAGGAGTGGAACACCAGCTTCGCCGCCTACCGCGCAGCACACTCTGGGCTCGCGAGCGAGTTCGAGCGCCGATCCCGCGCCGAATTGCCGATCGATTTCCAGACAAGGTCCGTTGCTCTGATTGCCGCGATCGCCGCCAAAGCCGAGACCATCGCGACCCGCAAGGCCTCGCAAAACGCGCTGGACGGCTTGTCGGGATTCATCCCGGAATTGCTGGGCGGCTCGGCCGACCTGACCGGATCCAACCTGACCAATTTCAAGACGTCGAAGCCTTTGAGTAACGACGACGGCCAGTTCGTGCCAGGAGATTACATCCATTACGGCGTGCGCGAGTTCGGCATGGCGGCGATCATGAACGGCGTTGCGCTGCACCGCGGCTACCTTCCATACGGCGGGACGTTTCTCACTTTCAGCGACTACAGCCGCAATGCCATCCGGATGGCGGCGCTGATGAAGCTGCGGGTCATACACGTGTTCACCCACGACTCGATCGGTCTCGGCGAAGATGGTCCGACGCACCAGTCGGTCGAACACGCTGCGGCGCTGCGGCTGATCCCCAACCTCACGCTGTGGCGGCCCTGCGACACCGTCGAAACGATGGTGGCCTGGAGCGAAGCGCTCGCCCACAGCACCGGACCGACGGCGCTGTTGCTGACCAGGCAAAACGTGCCGTTCCAGAAACGCAGTCAGACGCAGATCGACGGCATTGCGCGTGGCGCATACGTGCTTTCGGATGCCCCCGCGGCCAAGCCGCAGGCCATCCTGCTCGCTACGGGTTCCGAAGTGGGGCTGGCAATGGACGCGCAAGCGAAGCTCGCGGAAGAAGGCATCGCGGTCCGCGTCGTGTCGATGCCTTGTACACAAGTCTACGACCGGCAGGATGCCGCCTATAAGGCATCGCTGTTGCCGGATGCAGTGCCCAAGATTGCAGTCGAGGCAGGCGTCACCGACGGCTGGTGGAAATACGTCGGCCACCGCGGATCCGTCCTCGGCATCGACACGTTCGGCGAGTCGGCGCCCGGCGGTGCATTGTTCAAGTATTTCGGGTTCACGGTCGAGCATGTGGTCGCGACCGTGCGCAAAGTTCTGGCGTAAACCAACCAAGGAAACGAGCATGGCAATCAAGGTAGGCATCAACGGCTACGGCCGCATTGGACGAAACATTCTGCGCGCGCTTTACGAATCGGGCAGGACCGACATTGAAATCGTCGCGCTCAACGATCTGGGCGACGCCGAGACCAACGCGTACCTCACCCGCCACGACACGACGCATGGACCCTTCCGCAAGGAAGTTCAGGTCAAGGATGGTCACCTGGTGATCGACGGCGACAAGATCCAGGTCTTCGCAATCAGAAACCCGGCCGAGATTCCCTGGGGCGGGCTCGGTGTCGACGTGGTGCTCGAATGCACGGGCCTCTTCA
>PLYG01000309.1 GCA_003153335.1 Betaproteobacteria bacterium
GCATTATGGCGCCCCTGCCCGGATGGCGCCGCCTCATGCGCTTGAATCGGTCCGTACGCTTACGGAATCTGGCACTGGACCCATGTTAATGGCATAATGGGTTTTAAGTTATGCGGCGAGACTTGTCATGGGTCACCTGAAGCGGTTGGTTACGCCTATTATCGTTTCCGCGATGTTACTGATTGCGGGGTTGGCGTTCGCCGCCCCGACAGACGTCCCGGCAGCCCCGGTTGCGGTAAACATTCCGCCAGCGCAGGCCGTAGACGCTCGCCCGCCGGATGGTACCAGCCCGGCGCCGATCTCTCCGGATGCGCCGCGGACCGGGCCGACTCCCGCCGGTCAGACGATTCCAGAGGACTACCGGATTGGCCCGCGGGACCTGATTGAAATACAGGTCTTCGGGGTTGAAACCCTTAGGCACGAGGTGCGCGTCAATTCGCGTGGTGCAATCTCGCTGGCGCTGATTGGCACCGTGGCGCTGGGTGGATTGACGGTTCAGGAAGCAGAAGCGCTGTTGACTGCCAAGTACGAAAAAGACTTCCTGCAAAACCCGCACGTGTCCATCTTTATCAAGGAATTCACCACCCAGTGGATTACGGTAGAAGGGGCCGTCGGCCGTCCGGGCGTTTTTCCGCTCAAGGATCACACAAGCCTGTTGCAGGTGATGGCCATGGTGGGCGGGGGTGCGGCCATGGCCGATTTGACCGAGGTCATGCTGTTTCGCGCCGAAAATGGCGTCAAAAAGATGGTGAAATACGACGTCCTGAAGATACGCAAAGGCGAATTGCCGGATCCCGTGATGATGAATGACGATCTGCTGGTGGTGAGCCGATCGGCGGCCCGGGCCGCGCTCAAGGATTCGTTGTTTCGCGACATTGTGGACACGATAAATCCGTTCAGCTACATGAAGCCCTGAAGAGAAAATATCGTGCCGCCCGACGAAATCAACCCGGACGTTTCCCCGTCTCGAGCCACGCAGACAGCCCTGCAGGTGGCCCAGCGCACCGACCTATCGNNCCCACTGAGGAGGCGATCCATTTCCGCGACCTGTGGCACACCATCCTCAAGCGCAAATGGTCGCTGATCGCATTCTTCCTGCTGGTCGTGGTCACGACGGCGATCTCGACCATGCTGCAAACCCCCATCTACCGGGCAGTCATCTCGCTCAAGATCGAGCGGGACCAACTCAGGGTCCTCGATTTCAAGGACGTCATGGCGGCCGAATACAGCGACAGTGATTTCTACAAGACGCAGTACGAGTTGCTGAAAAGCCGCACACTGGCCGAGCGGGTGGTCGAGCAGTTAAACCTGCACCAAAGCGGCGCCGAAATCAGGCCCGACAACAGCCCGGCGTGGAAGAAGTTGTGGAACATTGTCACCGGCGACACGACGCAGACCAAAACGCAGGAGACAGCGCCGGCGCCTGACGCCACGCCGGCCTCGAACGTGGCGACTGTCGGGGCGTTCCTGGGCTCCCTCACGGTCGATCCGATTGTCAATTCAAGGCTGGTGAGGATTTATTTCGACTCGCCCGATCGCAAGCTGGCTGCCGACGCATTGAACGCGCTCGCGCAGAATTTCATCAACGTCAATCTCGAACGCCGCTATGAGGCGTCGTCTTTCGCCAAGACCTTTCTCGAAGAAAAGATCGCCCAGACCAAAGTCAAGCTCGAAGACGCCGAGCGCCTGATGATTACATTTCGGCGCGACCAGCAAATCGTCAACATCGATGAGAAGCAGGATGTCCTGTCGCAAACCTTGGGCGACTTCAATGCAGCCGCGTCCCGAGTCCAGCAGGAGCGGTTGAAAGCTGAAACCTTTTTCGCGGAGTTCAACGCAGACCCGGAGGCGTCGCCCCAGATTATCGAGAACAGGGCTGTCAGCACGCTCAAGGACCAGCGGGCGAAGATGCAGGCTGAGTACCAGGATCTTTCGACGACCTACAAGCCAGCCTTCCCGAAAATGGTGCAGCTCCGGGCCGGAATTGAGGTACTCGACAAGAAAATCAAGGACGAGATCGAAGTCGCCCGCCGCTCTGCTGAAGGCACCTATCGGGTGGCGCAAGCCCAGGAAGCGAGCATCCTCGCCCGGCTCGAAACCGCAAAAAAAGCTGTGCTGGACCTGCAGGGCCGCAGCATTCAGTACAACATTCTGAAGCGTGACGTCGAAACCAACCGGCAGTTCTACGATGGACTCCTGTCGCGTTACAAGGAGGTTGGGGTCTCGGGCGGCATCGGCGTCAACAACATTACGGTGGTCGATTCATCGCAGGTCCCGGGGTCGCCGTACAAACCGGACCTGCAGAAAAACCTGACGATGGCGATGGTGATGGGGTTGATGGGCGGCATCGCACTGGTGTTCTTCCTGGAGTACCTCGACGATCGTTTGCATCGGCCCGAAGACATGGAGCGTGTGCTGCATCTGCCGGTAGTTGGCGTGATCCCGCTGGTGAAGAGGCCGAAGGGACGGGAAACAGGAGATGTGCTGGCGCTGGAGCTCCACAAGGATCTAAGGTCGGCATTTGCCGAAGCGTATCGGTCGGTGCGGACCGCGCTACAGTTCTCGACGCGCGACGGAGCTCCGCGCAAGTTCATTGTGACCAGCACATCGTCGGGAGACGGCAAGACGACCACGGCATTGAGCCTGGCAATCAACTTCGCGCAGACGGGCCGCCCGGTTCTCCTGATCGATGCCGATCTGCGCAATCCGTCCCTCCACAAGAGTCTCCGCACCGACAACACGCGCGGCCTTTCCAACTACCTGTCGGGCAGTCTTCCGTTGCTGGCTGGGGTTCGCACCACGACGATCTCCAATCTGTTCGTCATCCCGACAGGTCCGGTGCCGCCAAATCCGGTCGAGTTGCTGTCCGGGCCGAAGTTGCCGGCGTTGCTTGGGCAACTCGGCGAACGGTTCTCGTACATCATCCTTGACGCGCCGCCCGTGCTCGGTCTGGCTGATGCGCTGGTACTCGGCAATCAAATCGGGGCAGTCCTTTATGTGGTCGCCGCGGGCGCCACCAAGAAGGCCCATGCGAAAGTAGCCCTGAAACGGTTGCGCCTGGCCGGTGTTACGCCGATTGGCATGGTGATGACCAAGGTCGATTTGCGCGACGGCATGTACGGCTACGAAAGCGCGTACTACTACTACGGCAGCACGAATGAAGTCCCCGCACTTCGCAAGGCGTAGCCTGCGGCGAGACGCTATCGCCTCGCGCATTCCGGAGCCTTCTCCCGCGTTGTTTGGTACTTTGCCTGGCGCTACGGCCTCCCTCATCCCCAGCCCTTCTCTCCGGGGAAGAAGGCGGTTGCTTCCCTCTTCCCCGGCCCTTCTCCTCGACGGAGAAGGAAAACTCGGCTATTGAGATCATGGTTACGCCAGACAACGCCGATCTGGTCGCGGAAGCGCTGCGGCGATACTTTCGTAACCCGGTGCAATATTGGGCCGAAATGCTTCATGCAAATGAGGTTACCGGCAACCTTGAGATTGTGGTGCGGCTCGCCCTCGGAAAACCTGTCGAATTTACCGATCCCGCCTTGCGCATGCCCGGTGTCGCGCGGGAACTCGCGGGCGCCGCATTGTTTTTCGTCGGCCAGACGCTTTTTCGTGAAGGCGCCGGCCACTATCAAATACTCGGATTGACGTCGGAGGCGTCGGCGAACGCGATCAGGGAAAACCACAGGCTGCTCATTCAGCTCGTTCACCCCGACCGGCACAACGACGGCGTGGTATGGCCGGAAAGCGTCGCCGCGCGCGTCAATCGCGCCTACTCCGAGCTGAAGAATGCCGATTCCCGCGCGGCCTACGACCAGACCGAAGCCGATGCGCGCAGCAAGCTGGGAGCCATGACGGGCAAAGCCGCGACGTTCTCGGCTTCCGCACGTCGCATCGTCCGCAAGCCCCGGCCGGTGCAACTGCCGGTGCTGCCGGAGTGGCTTACCGGCGGCGTTGGCGGCTTTGTCCGGCAACACCTGGCGTTCACGATTTTTGCCAGCCTGATTTCACTCTCCGTGTTGATCATCAGCGGCAGCATCTGGTCAGAGCGCGAGGGTACGCTTACCCGTGATTTGCCACGGATCGCCAGTACCGAGCGTACGGGGCCAGGCGCCCGCTTCAGCGGCATGCGGCCGAATTACGGCGCCAAGGCGCCTCGGGCTGTGCCGGACTTTCCGACCCTGCCGCCAAGTACTCAGCCGGTGCTCACGACCGAAAAACCGGGGGGCCAACCGGCGCCGATTGCGCCCGATGGGCCTATGGTCAGGGACCCCGCGTCACCCTCCCCGGTAACCAACCGTGGCTTCGGGAGAGCGCCCGAATTGGCAATGGCCACGCCGCTGAGCAGACCGCAAAGCGCAATCGGCGCGAGTGCAAGTGAACGCCCCGCGTTGCCAGGAATCGGCGCTCCGGCAGTGACAAAGGCGTCGTTTTTCGTCGAGACTGCGCCGAGCCCGCCTCGCCGTCCCGGGCTGCAGGACCAGGCTGCCATTATGTTTGAATCCGCGGTGGCTGCGACGGCGCCGGCGGGGGTGGCTCCGAGGCAAACTCCCTATCCGCAGGTCGCGGCAACTCCCGCGCCGCCGCCCGTGGCGCCTTCGACCTTGGCGCCGCCGCCGGCGCCCGCACCCCCAATCCAGACGCTAGCTGCGGCGAATGTAGCTCCCGCGAAGACCGTTGCGGCGCCGTCCCGCACTGAGCCTTCGGCGGACAGCTCGTCACAGGCGCCGAGTTCCGCCGAAGTCGAGGATCTGGTCGCCGCTTTCATTTCGCACTACGAGGGCGGGCGGCTGGATGCATTTACGGCACTATTCGATCTCGATGCCCGGACCAACGAGTTTAGCGGTCGCGCGGCGATCCGCAACGGCTATGACCAACTGTTTCGGCAATCGAGTTGGCGCCGGATCAACCTCCGGCAACTGCAGTGGCGCGCGGTGGGCGAACGGACCGAGGCGAATGGCGAAATCGCCGTAAAGATCGGTTGGCGCGATGGCCGCGAAGTCGAGCAGCGCATCGTTCTGGACATGGAACTCATGCGCCGCGGCGATCAGACGGTGATCGCCCGGCTGTCGCAGCAGGTACTGGATTGATGGATATGTCTTCCGGATTTCCCGAACTCCCCCGTGGCATACCGATTGCGCTTGCGGCCGTGGTTGCCTTGGCGCTTACCTGGCGCATCATCGTCACGGGCGTCGACTCGCTTCGGGACAGCGGCGCGGTGCCTCTGCTGAACGCGACCAGTTCGCCGCTGGAAGTGCAGGAGCCGGAAGCAATCTGGCGGAAACGTCTTGCGCGGAATCCGGCCGACTACGGCGCACTGCTGAACTTGGCGCTGCAACTCGAACGGGACGGCAAGAAGGACGCAGCACGGGATGCCGCCGCCGGGGCCCTTCGTCTCGCACCTGCGTCTCAAGGCGTGTTGCTCCAAACAGCTTTTCTGTACCTGCGCGCGGGCGACGAAGCGCCTGGACTCGTGGTCCTGCGGCGGTTCGTCGAGTTGTATCCCAATGAAGGGGACAAGGTATGGCCGGTATTCACCGCGGCGCTGGACTCTGGGCGTCATCGGGACTTTTTCACGCGTGCCGCCCGCGACAATCCTGTGTGGTGGTTGAGGTTCATGGGCCATGCCTGCAGTCACGCGACGGTTGGCGGCATACAGCAGGCATTCACGACACGAGTAGATGCAGGGTTGACCACGGTCGAAGAGCGGCGTTGTGTCGTGGCGCGTCTACAGCGCGAGGGGCAATGGACGACTGCGTACCAGTACTGGCTGAACAGCCTGCCTGCCGAGCAGAAACAGCGCGTGGGTTTTGTGTTCAATGGCGGATTCGAGGCGCCGTTGTCCAACCTGGGATTCGACTGGATCGTGCCGACTCAGGAAGATATCGTGGTGAACGCCGATTTGACCGAAGGCGCTTCGGGCAAGCGCGCGTTGCATGTGACATTCGTCAACAAGCGCTACAGCGGTCCGCCGTTGTATCAATACCTGATGCTGTTTCCCGGCAAGTATCGCTTCGACGGCAAGGGCCGGGCCGATGGCCTCAGCAGTAGGCTGGTGGGGGTGCAGTGGGGCCTTTACTGCCATGATGCCAAGGGCGGCCAAGGGCCCCAGCTCGCCCGCAGCGATCCGCTGATGGGCTCCGCGGACTGGGCCTACTTTCAGCAGGAATTTGTAGTGACGAAAGATTGTCCGGTACAGCTATTGCGCCTGGAACTCGCCAATCTGCAGCGCGATGCGAAATCGGGAGGAAATGTGGCGATCCGGATGCGCGGCGGCGTGTGGTTTGACGATCTGCGGGTCCGGATTGTTGACTAGTCGCACGTGCCACTGGTATTCTGGACAAGAAATTGAATCGACAATTCGGGGAGCGACGCGATGACTCTACGCAGACTTGGAACAAATCTGGTGCTTGCCGCCATATTTGTCTCGGGGACGGTGTTTGCGCAACAAACCAAGAAAGATGAGCAGACCGTCGCCAAGCTGATCGACCTGAAAGGGACGGTCCTGGTGAACGGGGCTGGCCCCATGGCCACCGGCGCGAATAACCAGCGGCTGGCAGTCAATACGCGAATCGTCACCGGCCCTGGTTCGAAGGCCACCATCAACTACGACAAGGGTTGCGAGGTTCGCCTGAACGAGAACCAGCGTTTCACGGTGCGCGAAGAGGGTGAGTGCTGTGCCCGCATTGACAGCGTGGAAAGCACCAACGGCGGTAGCCAGAATGGCGCCGCGAGAGCGGCGTTTGAGCAACTACTCATCAAGAATGAGGGAACCGTCGCCAAGTTGACCAACCTGGAAGGGACCATCCTGATCAGCGAGGGCGACGCGATGGCGGCCGGCGCGACGGACCAGCGGCTGAAAATCGATACGCGAGTCGTCACCACAGCGGCTTCGCAGGTCACGATCAACTACGACAGGGGTTGTGACGTGCGCCTGTACGAGAACCAGCGTTTCACGGTGCGCGACCGTGGCGGGTGTTGTGCGCTCATTGCCGCCGTCGAACACATCGCCGCGCCAGTCGCTGCCGTCAGCACCGGCGGAATCTCCGGCCTCGGGATCATCGGCGCCACGGCCGTCGCCGGCGGGGTGATCTTTGGAGTCGGGCGGACCGACACCAACGTTAGTCCAAATTGATAGCTCAGAACGAGAAAAACATGGAGCCCGCGGGCTCCATGTTTTTTTACTTCTTCGCTGCGTTCCTGGTACTGGCCCCACTCTACAAAGCCGGCAACCGGCCATTACCGCTGCTCTTGCTGGAGCTCGCGGCAATAGGTTTTCTGTTTGTCATCTTTGCCGTGTATCGCGCCCCGGCCGCGCTTCCGCGCACGATGTGGATGGCGATCGCCATCCTGCTTGTGTACCCGCTGATTCAGCTCATCTCCTTGCCGCAATCCTTGTGGGAGGTCTTGCCCGGGCACGCCGCGTATGCAATCGTGTTCGAGCGTTTCGCCGCCAAGGATGTGTCTGGCCTCTGGCGCGCGATTTCCATGATTCCGGCGGAGACCGAGGCCGGATGGCTTGCCATGTTTCCTGCGCTTGCCTGCCTGCTGGCCGCGATGCGCCTGTCGCCGGTATATGCCGCGCGTTTGCTGCTGATCATGGCGATATTTGCGGGGTTGGAAAGCTTTCTGGGGCTGCTGCAAGTGGGCGCCGGCGTCGGATCGGCCCTTTACTTCGGCAACAATACGGCCTATGGCGCCGCGACGGGCACCTTCATCAACCGCAATCACCTGGCGGCGATGCTGGCGATGGCTTTGCCAGTCATGGTGGGCCTGCTGGTCTTCAGCATGCGCCCGGGACGCCGCCGCCGGAAACACCGTGTCAAGTCGGAAGATTTCGCGCAGAGGGCGCTGTTGTTTGCGTTGGCAGTGATGGTTCTGCTTTGCCTGCTGTTTACGCGATCCAAGGCTGGAATCGTGAGCGCCTTCGTTGGCCTGGTTTGTTCCGCAATTGTGCTGGTGCGGGCTCGTGCAGCGACCGAAGGCAGGTCCAAAACCAGGGTCGCTACCTTTCTTGTGTTCGCGTTAGTTGGCGTCGTGATCCTCCTGGCGATCGTCATTGGCATTACGCCTATTCTCGAACGATTTGAATCCTTTGAAATGCGCACGATCAGCCAGGGCCGACTGGGAATGTATGCAGCGACGCTCCGGGCAGCGATGGAGTTTTTGCCCTTCGGCAGTGGACTCGGGACCTTTGCCGATATCTTTCCCCATTTCCAGCTTGACAATGGCTTCGGCGGCTTCGTCGACCACGCCCACAACGAATACCTGCAGGCGTTCATGGAGCTCGGTCTCGCGGGGCCCATCATCATTGCACTGCTGCTCGTGGCGTATGTCTCGAGAATGGTGGCACTGCTATGGCGGGAGGGCGGACGCAGTTTCACCCTGCTGCAACTCGGCGCCGGCGTCGGCATGCTGCCGATGATTCTGCACAGCCTGTTCGATTTCGCATTGCACATGCCCGCCAACGCCATGTGGTTCGCCACGCTGGCAGGCGTGATGTTCCACAAGGGCGTCGCCCCGGTCGACCCGGTCAAGGGCGAACTGCGAAAGCCACCGCACTTGTAAATGCCGGGGAGCCAGCCGCGAACGGAGTTGCCGCTGCGTATCGCTTCGCTCGACCGATCCTACTTGGCGCCTATCACCGTCAGCTCACGGCCATTCATGAGTCGCTCGAGGNNTCCGCGCCAGCAGGTCCACTTCGATATTGACGACTTGCCCGGCTTGCAGCGCGCCGAGCGTGGTCACGGCCAGGGTGTGGGGAATGAGGTTCACGGCAAACCGCGCGCCGTGAACCTGGTTGACGGTCAGGCTCGCTCCATCGACGGTGATCGAGCCCTTGACCGCGATGTAGCGCGCCAGCTCCGCCGGGACCTCGACCTCGATCGCATAACTCTCGCCTACCGGATAAAATTGTTTGACGGTACCCACACCATCGACGTGTCCGGCGACCAGGTGACCGCCCAGCCGATCGCCGAAGCGCAATGCCTTTTCGAGATTCACCGGCCCCGGTCGCGCCAAGCCGACGGTGCAGCGCAAGGATTCGGCCGACACGTCGAACTCGAGTTGCGCATTCGATCTGACCACCACGGTCAGGCAAGCGCCGCTGACCGCCACGCTGTCGCCG
>PLYG01000277.1 GCA_003153335.1 Betaproteobacteria bacterium
CGTCGTCGATGATCGGAAAGCGCGAGTGGCGGGGTTCGAGCACAAACGGAATGAAATCCGTCGGATCTTCGGTGATCTTGATCAGGTCCATCTGCGCCCGCGGAATCATGATGTCGCGCGCAGTCATTTCGGAGACCTGGAGCGCCCCTTCGATGATCGACAGCGCATCGGCGTCGAGCAACTGCCGCTCATAGGCGCTGTGCAGGAGTTCGACCAGCTGTTCCCGGTCTTCGGGTTCGCGCAGCAGGAATGCCGAAAGCCGTTCGAGCAATCGCGGCTTGTGCGGTTTGCCGGGGGGATGGTCATCCATTACGGCACGGGTGGAAAGGGAAGGGGAATTGTTGCGTACGGATCGCCGTACCCAAGCGATGCGAGCAACTCGGTCTCCAGCGCTTCCATCACTTTAGCATCTTTGGCGGATTCGTGATCGAAGCCCTGGAGATGCAGGGTACCGTGGATCACCAGATGCGCGCAAAGGGCCCGCAGCGTTTTGCGCCGGGCGCGCGCCTCGCGGCGCAGCACGGGGACACAGAGGGCGATATCGCCGATGAGGGGTGCGGCGTTGCGAGGCGCCGGCGCGCCGGTGGCATCGGCGTCATAGACAAACGTCAGCACGTTGGTTGCGTAGTCCTTGCCGCGAAAGGTGCGATTGAGCCGGCGCCCTTCGGCCGCGCCGACAAAGCGCACCGTCACTGTTGCATCGCGCTGGAGCGCGCGCAGCAACCAGCGGCGCAGCGTCGATGGGACCGGCAGATCGTCGGTACCGACAACATCGGCGGCAACCTGCACGCCGAGCCGCAGGCGCGGCGTTGCTGCGTCAGCGCTCACCGTGGGCCTTGCTTGCCTGCCGCTCATACGCATCGACGATATGTTGCACCAGAGGATGGCGGACCACGTCGGCGCTGGTGAACTGCGTGAACGCGATGCCGCGCACGCCAGCCAGCACCTGTTGGGCGTCGACCAGGCCGCTTTTTTGCCGCCGGTCGAGGTCGATCTGGGTGACGTCGCCGNNAACATCTTCATCTGCTCCGGCGTCGTGTTCTGTGCTTCGTCGAGAATGATGAACGAGTGATTCAGCGTGCGTCCGCGCATGTAGGCGAGCGGTGCGACTTCGATCGCGTTACGGTCGTTCAGCTTGATGACCTTGTCGAAGCCCGTCAGGTCATAGAGCGCGTCGTACAATGGGCGCAGATAGGGATCAACCTTTTGGGCGAGATCGCCCGGCAGGAATCCGAGTTTTTCGCCCGCTTCGACCGCCGGCCGTACCAGGACGATGCGCTTGACCGCGTCGCGTTCCAGCGCATCGACCGCGCAGGCGACCGCGAGGTAGGTCTTTCCCGTGCCCGCGGGACCGATGCCAAATGTAATGTCATGGCTCTGGATGTTGCGCAGGTACTCGACCTGGCGCGGCGTGCGCCCGTGCAAGTCGGCGCGGCGAGTCTGCAGTATCGGCTCATCGTCTCCGGCCGCTGCCTTGGGCGCTGACTGCCGGCCGCGGAGTTCGACCAGTCCGAGCTGGATTTCATCCAGGGTCAGCCCATGGTTGGCGCGGCCGCAAAAATGCTCCAGCGCCACGGCCGCGCCGGCGGTGCTGGCGGGTACTCCTCGAACGGTGAAATTCGCGCCACGGCGCGCAATCTTTACGTCATACGCGATTTCCAGCTGGCGCAGGTTTTCGTCCAGCGGACCACAGAGATTTGCGAGCACGCGGTTGTCAAGCGGCGACAGGGTCAGTTCGACGCTGGCGGTTGAAGCGGAATGGGCAGTCAAAAGCGGTCGCTGGAGAACATGAGGGGATTCATTCTCCGCGATTTGCCATGCGCTCGCAACCGTGGTCTGCCGGAGAGTGGCGGAACCCACCGCCGCTTTTTCGGCCGAATGCTTACAACGGCAGGCGTTGCAACCGCGCCTTCAGCGTTGGCGCAACTGGCCATCCTCGCTACGCTTTTCAACAGCCTGTTATGGAGTGTTCTTATGTCAGGCGGCGCCGGCGATCGCGCCGCGCAGACTGTGCGGCAGGGCCGCCGTGATACGTACGTCGACGAACTGTCCGACCAGACGCGATTCACCCGGAAAGTTCACAACCCGGTTGTTGTCGGTACGGCCGGACAGCTCGGTAGCATCCTTGCGCGCCTGGCCTTCGACCAGCACCCGTTGCCGGCTGCCGACCATGCGCTCGCCGTAGCCGCGGTAAAGCTCGTCCAGCCGCGTCTGCAGGCGGGTCAGCCGCGCTTGGGCGTAGGCGACGGGAACCTGGTCGTCCAGGTCGGCGGCGGGCGTGCCGGGCCGCGGACTGTAGATGAAACTGAACGCCCCGTCGAATGCGCTATGCTCGACCAGCGCCATGGTCTGTTCGAAATCGGCGTCGGTCTCCCCGGGGAAACCCACGATGAAGTCCGAGGTCAGCGACAGGCCGGGTCGCGCGGCGCGCAGCCGGCGGATGATGGACTTGTACTCGAGGACCGTATAGCCGCGCTTCATCGCCGCCAGGATCCGATCCGATCCCGACTGCACCGGCAGATGC
>PLYG01000468.1 GCA_003153335.1 Betaproteobacteria bacterium
AATAGCCGCATTGCGGCACCTGGTGATCGATCCAGGCCTGCTGCACGGGCGTGAGGCCATTGGCGCTGAGGCCCTCGATGGTGGTGATTTCCTTGCCGACCACCGAACTCACCGGCGTGACGCAGCTGCGCTGCGCGTTGCCGTCGACATGCACGGTGCAGGCGCCGCACTGCGCGATGCCGCAGCCGAACTTGGTGCCGGTCAGCCCGACTTCGTCGCGGATGACCCAGAGCAGGGGCGCGTCCGGCTCGACATCCAGATCGTGGACCGTGCCGTTGATTTTGAGTTGAACGGACATCTGCGCCTCCCAGCGTTCGGGCTCTGGCCCGCTGGGACGATTCATACCACGAATGACGGCTCCGTCACGATCCGTCGCCGCCCGGGCCTCGCGAGGCCAGCGTGCTGTGGCCGGAAAGCAGCGCGTAAGAGCCCGGAAAGTCGCTCTTTGTCAGGTAGAGCATGTAGCGCGAGGCTTCATCCAGGGGATCGATGTGCGGCACGCCAAGACCCGCCTGGCGCGCCGAATGGATCGTGAAACCGGCGATGGCGCCGTCGGGCGCGACCCAGGCCTCAAGCACCGGCGCCATGCCGGAGACGGCGAAGGTCTGCACGCCGGCATAGGTCCAGAAATTGCCCAGACTGTAGGCGATCAGATGGCCGCGATAGACCTCCAGTGCGCGCGGCACATGCGGGCCCTGCCCGATCACGATGTCGGCGCCGGCATCGATCACCGTATGCGCGAAGGCCGTGACGTTGCCGCGATTCTCGCCGACGAAGGTCTCCGTGCCCTTGTTGACATGGACATAGGTCCAGCCCTCGCCACCGCCATGGAAGGAGACCATGATCAGGTCGTGCGTCTTCTTCAGATCGCGCACGAGTTCTGCCGCGCGCGGCAGGTCGTTGAGATTGAGCGTGCCGTTGTTGGGCGCAAAGGCGATGAAGCCAACCTTCTTGCCGTTCGGCAGCACCATCTCGCCGGTGCGCGCGCCGTCGCGATCAAGGCCGCCATAGGTGATGCCGTTGGCGCGCAACGCCGCCATGGTGGAGTCGCGGCCCGCCTCGCCATAGTCGCCGCTGTGATTGTTGGCGAGGCTGACGACGTCGATGCCGAAACTGTGCAGGATGCCGGCGTAGAAAGTCGGGCCGTGGAAAGCGAAACATTGGCCGCAGGATTTTCCGGTGCCCTGCCCGCCCTGATAGAGCGGACCTTCGAGATTGACGAAGGCGACATCGGCATGGCGGAAGATGCCCGCCAGTTCGTCGCCGACCAGCGAGGCGACGTCGACTCCCGGCTTCAGCGCCGGATTGAGACCCAGATCGATGCTGCCCATCATGACGTCGCCGGCGCCGACAATGTCGGTCAGGCGCGCATCGCCGGGCTTGTAGGTGGACGACAGCCAGATCTGGGTTTCGGGATGGCGGACTTCGCCGCTGCCAACGCCGGGTTGGATGCGCAGCGGTGGCTGTGCGTTCGCGACGACTTGCACGGGCGCAGCCGGCGCTGTCGGCGCCGGCACATAGACGATCTTCAGCGGTGGGGCCGGCGTGGGGACATAGACGATCTGCGGCTTGGGCGGCGGTGGCGCCGGTTTCTCCGGCGCGGGCACGTAGACGATCTTCGGCGGCGGCGCGGCCTTGGCGGGTGCGGGCACGTAGACAATTTTCGGCGGTGGCGCGGGAACCAGAATGGTTTTGGGCGGCGACGGGATGTAGACGATCTTGGTTTGCAGCACGGCGGTGCCGCCGTTGTATGGCGCGATGCCCAGGCGTGTCAGCGATGCGACGCTCACAGCGCGGCGGTCCAGCGTCGAGAGTTCGTCGCTCGAGGCGATCTCGGTGGTGCAGCCGGGCGTCAGCGCGGCGATGCGCCGGCAGAACGCCAGCGCATCGGCCTGTCCGTTGAACGGGAAAAAGAGACTTTGAATGGCGAGCGGCGCGACGCTGCGGTCGTGGCGGACCAGTGCGCGCTTCCAGGGCAGGCCGGAGATGCGGGCATCGAGTTCGACGCGCAGGGCGCCAAGGCTGGCTTCGTCGGGCACGTCGCCAATGGAAGCGCCCAGCACCGTGACACCGCCGGCGCCGGGGTGAACCTGCGCCGCCGACGGGCGCAACTCGCCGTCCGCCACTTTTCCGTTGTAGCGCCAGACCAGCGCATGCACGACGATGAGACCGAGCAGGCCAAGAAACAGCGGCACCAGCGCGGCGGACATGAACCAGCCGAACTCTTCGCTGTGATCCCAACCGAAGCTGCGTTTCATCGACAGGCCCTGCCCCAGCCGACTTTGGCGCAACGCCCAAGCCCAAGTCGAGACCAAGCGGCGTCAGGGTTAATCGGGAACTGTGGCAACTATGCGCCGAAGCGCTCCAAAATCCATTTCACCACGACATCCATTACCTTCTCGACGTCCGGCGCCTCCTTCTGGCCGAAAGGCGGGTTGAAATAGTGCTGGGCATCTTCGAATTCCACGAAGGTCTTGTCGGTCGCCGCCACCGCCGCGAACATCGGCGTGGCATCGGTGTTCGGGAAGATTTCCTGATCCTTGCCGGCGTTGATGAACAGGGTCGGCGCTGTGATCTTCGGCAGATCGAGCATCTGGTTGGCGTGGCTGGAGAGGCCCGACCAGGTCGAGAGCCAAGCATGCGGCGTGGCATAGCGGCCGAAGCCCAAGAACTTCCAGTTCATCAGATCGGGGCGCGGCGAAAAGATCGAGCCATAGTCGCGCGGCGATGGATCCAGATTGCGATCGACATAGTGCAGGTTCGCCATGGTGCGATAGATGGTCATCACCGGCTCGAACGCTTCGCGGCGCAGGATGTCGCGCTGTTTGGCCAGGGTGAGTTTCTGGAAATCGGGATCGGCGTGCAGCTGCTCGGCGCGGTCGTTCTCGGCAATCAGGCGGCGCGCGATGGCGTCGATGCGCGCGACGCGGGCAAGCTGGGCGGCACGAAAGCGTTTCACGAAGCCGTTGTCATATTGGCTCCATTGCGCATCGGCGCCGTCGAGGCTGCGCGGCGTGAAGAAGCCGTTGGCTTCGTCATACATGTCGAGCGCGGCGTCGGTAAGATGCGGATGGACCTCGTCGACCACGGACGGATCGATGATCTCGTTCATGATCAGCCCCTCGCCCTTGTGGGCGGCGATATAGATCATGGCGTCGGCGGGGATCATCTCGACCTGGTTGAGCCGTGTCAGCCGGCCGCCCGGCGTCACCGCGATGCGGCCGCCTTTTCCCGCGACCGCCTGGCTTTGGTAGAAGCCGTTGAGCGCACCGCCGCCGGAATTGCCGATCATCACGACGTGGGTGACGCCGAGAACGTGCTTCAGATGCGCGACGCAAGAGGCGACGTCGAGCACGATCTCTTCGTGCACCGTCGTGGTGTCGTTGTTGGGGTTGCGTGTCGTAGCGGCAAGGACGGCGATGCCGGCCTCGATCAGGCGCGGGATGACGTAATGGTGCTGGAAATCGCCGCGCGGATGCATGACCACGGCGCCAGTCTTGGGCCTGGGGTTCTTGCGTGAGGTCCACAGCAGACCGCGATGCTCCCGCCCATCGGGTGCCTTGAGAAGCAGGCTTTCCACGGCATAATCGGCCGGCGGACGGCGCATGTTGAACGGCGTACCGGCCCAGTAGGTTTTCGAGACTAGGTTCATGACGGGCGCCCGCTAAAAAGCGCCGACACTCTGAGGAGACAGCGCCCGATGATCAAGCTCACCTTTTGCCTGCACCGCCTGCCGCATTTGAGCCGCGAGGCGTTCCAGACCTACTGGTTCGAGAAGCACGCGCCGCTGGTCGCCAGCGTCAAGGACGTGCTGCGCATCCGCCGCTATGTCCAGACGCACTCCGGCAGCGACGCCATGAACGCCGGCATCGGCGCCAGCCGCAATGCGCCGCAGATGTACGACGGCGTCGCGGAATTGTGGTGGGACTCGTTCGACGACATCGTTGCCAATCCCGATCCCGGTGCGCCGGCGGCGGGGCTGGCGCTGCTCGAAGACGAACGCAAATTCATCGACCTGCCCCGCTCGCCGCTGTGGTTCGGGGAGGAGAAGGTCATTATCGGGTGAGCCGTTACTGCATTGTCCGCACCGCCGCGATGTAACCGGCGCTGATCAGCGGCGCGGCGCCGGCGATGATATCGGTGAACAGGACCGTGGCGCGGCGCTGGACCTTGTGCTCGGAGGCGCGCCGCTCCAGCGACATGCAGAGGATCAGCAGCGGTATGACCGCGACCAGCGACGCGATCGAGCCGAAAAGATGGAACGGTACATGCTTCATCTGGAAGTTTTCCAGATGCGTCACCTGCATCGTGTATATCCCGGTGATGATCTGGACCGAGAGCGCGGCGATCGTGCCCAGCAGCATGTCCGAGCCGACCAGGAAGGTGCGCAGCGCGAAGGATCGCTCGCGTATCAGGTTGGCGCCGGCGAGCACCAGGAAGAAGATCACCACCGGCGCGATGGTGAGAATGAGAAAGCGGTGGCTGAGAAAATTTTCCAGCGTCAAATACGACATCGACTTCGCGCCCCCCGGCCTGCAGAGCCAGATTGGCACGGCACGGACGCCGCATCAAATTACTCGTCCGGCGACATCAGGTGGCGCATCGCGTTGGTGTGCGTGACGTAGGCGTTCTTTTTGGCGTCCCAGCGGTAGACTTCGGTGTAGGTGTGCGAGCCGGCCTTGGGCAAGACGGTGCCCTCGTCACATTCTTCGTCGGTGTGTGTGACGACTTGCGTCACGCTGTCGACAATGGCGCGATACTTGGCGCCTTTGTCATCGCGCACCTTGTACACCGGGTTCTGGCGCATCTCGTAGCCGCACATGCCCTGATTGAGCGTGAACTGCGACAGCGCGACCTGCAGCTTTCCGCCGTCGAGAAAAAGAATCGTCTCGATCGTGTAGTTCTGGTTCGAATTGAAGTGGTTGCTGTTGGCGATGAAGGCGTCGGTGCCGGGCGCGATCTCCAGCAGCGGCGGCGAACCGAGCATGACAAAGCGGTCGCCGCCGACATCCATGGCGTCGAGGAGTTTGAGGCGCTCGTCGAACGCGGCCAGCACGGCGTCGAAGCCGGAATCGCTCTGGCTGTCGCCGGTTAGGATCAGCAGGCGCTTGCGGCCACCCTCCTTCACCGTTAGCGCCGACACGTCGCCGAACGTCAGCGGCGTGTCGACCCCCGGCTTGCCGTCCGTGCCGCGCAGCTTGGCGACCGTTCCGGTCCAATTGTCGCCCGCGTCCTTCGCAAGGTCCGGCATGACCTGCTTCAGCAGCATTTCATACGTGACGCCGGGATGGCCGGGAACGGGATCGGTGATGTCCGATGCCTGAGCAGAACCGCAAAACACTATTCCCACCAAGATCGTCATTGCCCGGCCTGTTCGGGCAACCCAATTTCGTTTTCGCCAAAAGGAAAATGGGTCGCCCGCATGAAGCGGGCGATGACGGATTTGAGTGTGATCAAATATCCGCATAGCAGCGCACTTCGTCTTCCGCTCCTGGCGTGGTGAGGGCGCCGTAGCGCGCCGGGCCGACGTTTTTGGCGTAGCGGGCGAGCGCGCCGGTCTTGAAGGATGGGGCTTTGGGTTTCCAGGTCTTGCGGCGCTCGGCGAGTTCGGCGTCGGAGAGTTCGACGTCCATCGTGCCCTTGTCGGCGTCGATGACGATGATGTCGCCTTCTTTCAGCAGCCCGATCGGACCGCCATCGGCGGCCTCGGGTCCGACATGGCCGACGCAAAGCCCCCGTGTGCCGCCGGAGAAGCGGCCATCGGTGATGAGCGNNCGGCGTCGATGACGATGATGTCGCCGTTCTTGAGTAGGCCGATCGGGCCGCCATCCATCGCTTCGGGGCCGACATGGCCGACACAGAGGCCGCGCGTCGCGCCACTGAAACGGCCGTCGGTGATCAGCGCGATGTTCTCGACGCCCTGGCCGTAGATCGCCGCCGTGGTCGACAGCATCTCGCGCATGCCTGGGCCGCCCTTGGGGCCTTCGTAACGGATGACGATGACGTCGCCGGCCTGGTAGGCGCGCAGCTGCACCGCTTCGAACGCTTCTTCTTCGCTGTCGAACACGACGGCGGGGCCGCGGTGACGAGTGTGCTTGAGGCCGGCGACCTTCACNNCCTTCACGACGCAGCCTTCGGGCGCCAGGTTGCCCTTGAGGCCGACGACGCCGCCGGTGGGCGCCAGCGCATGCGCCACGTCGCGCATGACCTTCTGGTCGGGATTGAATTTCACGTCCTTGAGGTTCTCCGCGATAGTCTTACCAGTGACGGTCATGCAGTCGCCGTGCAGATAGCCGCCGTCGAGCAGCGCGCGCAGCACGACCTGGACTCCGCCAACCGCGTGCAGGTCGCGCGCGAGGAACCGCCCGCCGGGCTGCAGATCGGCGATCAAGGGCGTGCGGGCAAAAACGTTGCCAATATCGTCGAGGGTAAAGCGGATGCCCGCCTCGTGGGCGATGGCGGGCAGATGCAGCGCCGCATNNATCGCCGGCAGATGCAGCGCCGCATTGGTCGAGCCGCCGGTGGCCGCGACAGCCGCGCATGCGTTCTCGAGACTCTTTCGCGTCACCAGTTCGCGCGGCAGCGGGCCGCCATCGCTCAAGATTCGCATCACGGCACCACCCGCCCGGTGCGCCAGAGCGAGGCGCTCCGAATAGACAGCCGGCAGCATGGCCGATCCGGGCAATGCGAGGCCCAGCGCCTCCGATACCATCGCCATGGTATTCGCGGTGAACTGACCGGGGCAGGCGCCGATCGTGGGTGCGCATTCGGTCTCGATTTGCGCGAGTTCCCGCTCCGTCATGGTGCCGGCGAGGACTGCGCCGACGCCTTCGTAGGCGGTCTGCACCGTGACCGCCCGGCCACCGATGTTTCCCGGCAGCATCGCCCCGCCATACATGAACACCGAAGGCACGTTGCAGCGGATCATGCCCATCATGATCCCGGGCAGCGTCTTGTCGCAGCCGGCGAAACCGACCAGCGCGTCATACGCGTGGCCGCGCATCACCGCCTCGATCGAATCGGCAATGATTTCGCGCGATATCAGGGAAAAGCGCATGCCGAGGTGCGCCATCGACAAGCTGTCCGCCACCGAGATGGTGGTGAACTCGCGCGGCGTGCCGCCGGCTGCGGCTACGCCCAGTTTAGCGGCGTCGGATTGTGCCCGTAGCGGGAGCGAGCAGGGGGTGTTCTCCGAGTAGGTGCTCATGACCCCGACAAAAGGCCGCGCGATGGCGGCGGCGTCGAGGCCCATCGCACGCAGAAACGCCCGGTGAGCCGTGCGGTCCAGCCCCTCAACGGCAATGCGTGAGCGCATTCCTGAGGTGCGTGAGCGCATTCCTGAGGTGCGCGAGCGCATTCCGGACGTGCGTGAGCGCATTCCGGACGTGCGTGAGTGCGTTCCGGACGTGCGTGAGCGCGTTCCGGACTTGGAATTCGGGCGGGCGGATTTACGGCGTGTCGAGGGCATGATTTTCAGCTCCGGTGACGACGACTTTCATGCCGTGACCAGCGGCGCGAGTCGCGCTGGCATCGGCGGCGCCGATCTGATATAAGTCACCGTCTGCGCCGCCGGAGGGCAGCGGCGAACCCGACAGGATACGAGGAGGAGCGTCATGCCTGCACTTTCCAGATTGGTAATCGCCATGTGCATGGTGGTGCTGTCCCTGACCGCCGCGCCAGCACTTGCCCAGACCGAGATCAGTATATCAAGTTGGGTTCCGCCGTCCCATTTTCTGAACAAGGACTTTATGGCGGGATGGACGCAGGAGGTCGAGCGCGCCACCAGCGGCCGGGTCAAGTTCAGGTTCCTGCCCAAGATGGTGGCCAGTCCGGGTGGCCACTTCGACGCGGTCAAGGACGGGCTTGCCGATCTGACATTCATCTCGCATAGCTATACGCCCGCGCGGTTTCCGTTGACGCGCTTCGGCGTGCTGCCTTTCGGCGGCGACAACGCCGAGGCGCAGTCGGTCGCGGTGTGGCGCACCTATGAAGCGTACTGCGCCAAGGCCAACGAGCACGCCGGCGTGAAGCTGCTCACGATCTATGCCCACGGCCCGGGGATCATGTACAACAACAAGCGCCCGATCAACCGGCTTGCCGATCTGCAGGGGCTTAAATTTCGCGTCGGCGGCGGGATGGCGGCCGATGTCGGTCAGGCGATAGGCGCCACGGTGTTGCAGAAGCCGGCGCCCGAATCCTACGAACTGCTCTCTCAGGGCATCGTCGACGGTGTGTTCTTTCCGGCAGAATCCCCGGTATCGTTCAAGCTGGAGAAGCTGCTCAAGTACGCCACCGAGTTCCCGGGCGGCCTGTACTCCGATACCCATGCGGTCATCATGAACGAGGCGAAGTTCAACAGCCTTTCCGAGCAGGATCAGCAGATCGTGATGAAGCTTGCGGGGGATCACATGGCGCGACTGGCGGGCAAGGCATGGGACAAATACGCCGCGCTGGGCCAGACGGCAATGAGGGCTGCAGGGATTCAGGTCATGAAAGCGCCCGACGCCCTGGTTGCGGAAGTGCGCGAGCGCACCAGCAAATTCGAGGCGGACTGGATCAAGGAAGCCGCGGCGAAGGGGATAGACGGCGCCAAGGTGCTGGCCGCCTTCCACGCTGAGCTGAAAAAACTCGAGGCTGGCAAGTAGCGCATTCGTGATCTGGCCGGGCGAGCGGCAGCGCACCGCGTCCAGCAGCACTTCGAACACGTTCTGATTGTCGATCGCCGCCTGCTGCAGGCGGCGATGACGTCTGCGCCTCGTCGGCGCCTGATACAATGACAATGTGCGCCGCAAAGCACAGCGCTGCTGCCGCTTGGCGCGCAAAGTGATGATGGGTGCGTTGTGTGCGCAAGTCGCGCGTTTCCCTCCTCGAGTGGCAATCCGGGAATCAAACAATTGAAAGTAAAGCCCGCGGGCCATCTGTGTTGAATTTAAAAAGAACGAGCGTCGCGCTGACAGCCCTATTGACTCTGGCAAGCTGCGCTGTCGGGCCTGACTTCAAGTCACCCGACGCGCCGGCCGCTGCCAATGGCGGCGCTTACACACCCTCATCGATGCCGCAACAGACCGTTGCAGCACCTGGCGCAGCAGGTGCGGCGCAGCGTTTTTCCCCGGGACAGGATATTCCGGCGCAGTGGTGGCTGGTTTTTCGCTCCGACGCGCTCGATCGCTTAATTCGCGCGTCGCTGACCCAGAGTCCGAACCTGGCTGCCGCCCAGGCTGCCCTGCGCCAGGCACAGGAAACGCTGAACGCGCAGACCGGCGCCCTGCTGTACCCGAATGTGGGCGCGCAGTTGGGTGTTACACGAGAAACGGCTGCGCCTGGCTCGACTGTAGCACCGGGAGGCAGCCTGTTCACTTTGTACAACGCCTCAGTCAACGTGTCTTACACGCTGGACGTGTTCGGCGCATCGCGCCGGGAACTCGAGCGTTTGCGCGCGGCGGTCGGTTATCAACGTTTCCAGGTGGAAGCGGCGTATCTGGCGCTGACCTCCAATCTGGTAACTACCGCAATCAGGGAATCCTCTCTGCGCGCGCAGCTCCAGGCGACGCGCGAGGTGCTGGCTGCACAGGAGCAGCAGTTGGCCATTATCGAGAAGCAGTTCGCCGCAGGTGCGATCGCGCGATCTACCGTGCTGGTTCAGCGCACCCAGGTGGCGCAAACGCGCACCACCCTGCCGCCGTTGGAAAAGTCTCTTGCCCAGACCCGTCATCAACTATCGGTTTATGCCGGCAAGCTGCCGAGCGAATCCGGCATGCCCGAGTTTCAACTCGATTCCCTGCAGCTGCCGCTGGATCTTCCGGTCACATTGCCGTCCTCCCTGGTGCGCCAGCGGCCCGACATTCAGGCCGGCGAAGCGCTGTTGCATGAAGCCAGCGCGCAGGTTGGCGTTGCGACAGCCAACCTGTATCCGCAAATCACCCTTAGCGGCAGCGTCGGCTCGGCCGCATTGCAGTCAGGCAACCTATTCGGCCCCGGCAGCGGTTTCTGGAGCCTTGGAGCCGGACTGCTGCAACCGATCTTCAACGGCGGTGCTCTAACCGCCAGGCGCCGCGCTGCGATTGCAGCCTACGACCAGGCCGAAGCGCAGTACCGGGCGACCGTTTTAACCGCGTTTCAGAATGTCGCCGATGCCTTGCGCGCGCTGGAATCGGATGCTTCGGCGCTCAAGGCGCAGGCCGATGCCGAATCGCTGGCGCGCGAGTCGCTCGGCCTTGCGACGCGGCAGTACCGGCTGGGCGCAGTGAGCTATCTGGCCCTGCTCGATGCACAGCGCTCCTACCAGCAGGCGCGCATCGGCCTGGTGCAGGCCCAGGCTGCGCGCTATGCGGATACCGCAGCGCTGTTTCAGGCGCTCGGCGGCGGTTGGTGGAACCGCGAACCGCTGGCCGATATTTCGAGGACCACTCATGACTAGACGTATGATCATCATGCTGGCCTGCGTCCTTGCGCTGATCGCCGCGCTGGGGCTTGGATTCTATCTCCACATCAGGCAGGTAATCGCCAATTCCCCCAAGCCGGGCCCACAGACCATCTCGACGGTCAAGGTCGAGGCGCTCGAGTGGCAGCCCGAGCTGTCCGCGGTGGGAACGCTGTCCGCGGTTCGCGGCGTCGATGTCAGCTCCGAAATTGTCGGTCTGGTGCGCGAGGTCAATTTCAAGTCCGGGCAGGATGTGAAGGCGGGAGATGTGCTGATTCAGCTCAACGCCGATTCGGATATTGCGCAATTGCGCTCGTTTGAAGCGGCCGCCGAACTTGCAGCGGTCGTTCTGGAACGCGACAAGGCGCAGCTCGAAGCCGAGGCGGTCAGCCAGGCCCAGGTCGACAGCGATACGGCGGACCTGAAAAGCAGGCGCGCACTGGCGGCACAGCAGGCGGCAACGGTGGCGAAGAAAACCATCCGCGCGCCGTTCGCCGGCAAGCTTGGCATTACGACGGTCAACCCCGGGCAGTTTCTGAATCCGGGCGACAAGATCGTGACGCTGCAGACCATCGATCCCATCTACATCGACTTCTATTTGCCGCAAAAGCAGATCGCCGGCCTCTCGGTCGGAATGGTGGTAAACGTATCCAGCGATGCCTATGCCGGGCAGAATTTCTCCGGAAAGATCACTTCGATCAGTCCGAAGATCGACGTCGCCACGCGCAATGTGCAGGTGCAGGCGACCATCGCGAACGCGAAGCGCCGGCTGTTGCCGGGCATGTCTGCCCGTGTCGGCGTGGATTCCGGTGACAAGAAGCGCTACCTGACGTTGCCGCAGACGGCGATCACCTATAACCCCTACGGTTCGACTGTTTTCGTCGTCAAACCCGGCGAACAGAAGGATGCCAAGGGCA
>PLYG01000509.1 GCA_003153335.1 Betaproteobacteria bacterium
TCACGCCGCAATACATCGCCGACCTGATCAGCTGGGGCGCGATCGGCGCGCGCACGACGGAAAGCCAGGTGCACCGCGAGCTTGCGTCCGGACTGTCCTGCCCGGTCGGCTTCAAGAACGGCACCGACGGCAATGTGCACATCGCCGTTGACGCCATCAAGGCAGCCGCGTCGCCGCACCACTTCCTGTCGGTAACCAAAGCCGGTCACTCGGCCATCGTCTCGACCAACGGCAACGAAGACTGCCACATCATCTTGCGCGGAGGCAAGACGACCAACTATGATGCAGCCAGTGTCGATGCTGCGGCCAGGGACGTTGCCGGCGCCGGATTGGCGGCGCGGCTGATGATCGACTTCTCGCATGCCAACAGCCAGAAACGGCACGAGAACCAGATCCGGGTCGGTGCCGATGTCGCCGCGCAGCTCGCGGGCGGCGAGGAGCGGATAATCGGTGTGATGGTCGAGAGCCACATCAAGGCGGGGCGGCAAGATTTGCTGCCCGGCAAGCCGCTCGAATACGGCGTCTCGATTACGGACGGGTGCATCGGCTGGGAAGAGACGGTTACTTTGCTCGACACGCTCGCGAGCGCAGTGCGACGACGACGGGCAACTATCGCGGATCGATGAATATGGGGGGAGGATTCGATGCGGGGCCATGGTCACAACCTGAACATGTTGGTTAACGCTGATTCGTTTGCTCCAGTTTCGTTCTGCGCAGGCACGCGCCGCACCGCCGCGGTCCGCCGATGAAGAGCCCTCCCCCGTTGCCGGCTATCCAGGGGGCGCTGCTCGCGCCGGAGCTTGCCCAGCTTGCTGGAGCAGGCAAGACGCACGAGTACCGCAAGGGTACGATGCTGATCAGCGAGGGGGACGAAGGGGACACCCTGTTCGTCATCCTTTCCGGCCGCGTCAAGGTCTTCGCGAACGACTCGCACGACCGCGAAGTCACTTATGGCGTCTACGGCCCTGGCAACTATTTCGGCGAAATGTCCATCGATGGCGGACCCCGGTCGGCATCGGTGATTACGCTGGAGCCCACCGTGTGCGCGGTCGTCACCAAGCGCGCGCTGCGCGAATTCATGCTCGCGCACCCCGAATTCTCCTTCCACTTGCTCACCACCGTCATTCACCGTGCCCGCCAATCGACCAGGATTGCGCGCTCCCTTGCGCTCGATGACGTGTACAGCCGCCTGGTTCAGTTTCTGGACAGCCATTCCAGGCCGCAACCCGACGGCACCCAGTTGATCCCCGAGCGCATCACCCACCAGGAAATCGCCAGTCGGATAGGCGCCTCTCGCGAAATGGTGAGCCGGATACTGAAGGATCTGGAGACCGGCGGATATCTGGCAATGCAGGAACACCGGCTGGTATTGCTGGGCAAGCTTCCCGAGCGCTGGTAGCGCCCCGGGGTCCAGAGGCGGGGAGCCAGCCGGCGAACCTGGCACCGCCGCAATTCCCCAACGGGCTATGACTTCAGGCCGCGAGCGTGGACTTCAGCGCCAGCTCGGGCATCCCATCCTTCCACGGCAGCGCCACGTCGTAGTTCCTGAGCAGGCTGGGAAAAAACAGGTAGCCCTCGCGCTCGAATGTCTCAATCTGCTGCAGCGCAAATTTCATTCCGGATTGCTCATGATCAGAAATCCCGAAAGCTGCGGCACGATTGCCCTGAAACACCGGGTTACCGCCGGTCGTGCGCTAAAATGCGGCATGCGCGATTACCATTCTCCCCGCTGGTTGCCCGGCGGTCATTTGCAGACCATCATTCCGTACTTTTTCCGCAGGCAACCGCTGCCGCAGTATCGCCGCGAACGGATCGATACACCCGACGGCGACTTCGTCGATCTGGACTGGATCGACGGCCCGGCCGACCGGCCGCTGGTTGTGCTGTTCCACGGCCTCGAAGGAAGTTCGAATTCGCACTACGCGCGGGCCATGATGAGCACCGTACGCGCGCGCGGGTGGCGCGGCGTCGTTCCACACTGGCGCGGCTGTTCGGGCGAGCCCAACCGTTTGCCGCGCGCCTATCATTCAGGCGATTACGCCGAAGCACGCTGGCTGCTGGAAGCGATCCACGACCGGGCGCACCCGGCTGCGATGTTCGCCGCCGGCGTGTCACTGGGCGGCAGTGCGCTGCTCAACTGGCTGGGGCGAGCCGAAGGCGATGCGAAGAAGCTGCTGGTCGCGGCAGCAGCGGTGTCCGCGCCGCTCAGCTTGCGCGCGGGCGGCGAGGCGATTCAACGCGGCTTCAATATGGTTTACACCTGGAACTTCCTGCGCACCATGCGCCGCAAGGGCCTCGACAAGGCGCGGCACTTTCCCGATCATATCAACACCGAACGCGTACGCCGGTGCCGCACGCTGTACGACTTCGACGACGTGTTCACCGCGCCGCTGCACGGCTTCAGGAATGCCGACGACTATTGGGATCGCGGCAGCTCGCTGGCGTGGCTGCGGCATATCGTGCTTCCCACGCTGATCATCAACGCCAAAAACGATCCGTTCATGCCGCTGACCGCGCTGCCCGCGCCGCTTGTCGTCTCCTCCGCGGTGACGCTGGAACTGCCCGAGCACGGCGGTCACGTCGGCTTCCTGCAAGCGCCGTGGCCCGGCGATTCGGCCTGGCTGCCGCGGCGCTTGCTGGACTATTTCGAGCGACACCTGCCGCGTCCGCGCGAATGACCATCGAACGGCGACTGGCCGCATCGGCGTCTCGCCCACTGCGATCTTTCCACTGGACACTTCAATGTCGACACTTCCCCCCGAGATTTTCAAGGCCTACGACATTCGCGGTATCGTCGGCAAGACGCTCACGCCGGACATCGTCCAGCGGATCGGACAAGGCCTGGGCACGCTCGCGCTGGAAGGCCATTACGACACTATCGCCGTCGGCTGCGACGGCCGGTTGTCGGGACCGGAATTGAAGGCCGCGCTCGCGGCCGGCATCCAGTCCAGCGGCGCGCATGTCATCGACATCGGCATGGTGACCACGCCGCTGACGTATTTCGCGGCAGTACATCTGGCCACCTACTGCTCGGTGATGGTGACGGGCAGCCACAATCCACCCGACTACAACGGCCTGAAAATGGTGATTGCGGGCGAGACCCTGTCTGGAGAAGGTATCCAGCGGCTCAAGGAGCGGGTCATCAACGGCGACGTGCGCCATGGCTCGGGCCATTTGTCGCTTGACGACGTGCGCGCCGCGTACATGGATCGCGTGGTCGGCGATGTCAAACTCGCGCGCAAGATGAAGGTCGCGATTGACGCAGGTAACGGCATTGCGGGTGCGTACGCTCCGGAACTCTTCCGGCGACTCGGCTGCGAGGTGACCGAATTGTTTTGCGACGTCGACGGGACATTTCCCAACCACCATCCTGATCCGTCGCAACCGGCGAATCTGAACGACCTGATCCGTTGCGTGGCCGATACCGACTGCGAACTGGGCCTTGCCTTCGATGGCGATGGGGACAGGCTGGGCGTCGTCACGAAGGCCGGGGCGGTGATCTACCCCGACCGGCAGTTGAGGCTCTACGCGCAGGATGTGCTCGCGCGCAATCCCGGCGCGACTGTCATCTACGACGTCAAATCGACGCGTAACCTGAAACCCTGGATCGAGCGCCACGGCGGCGTGCCGCTGATGTGGAAAACGGGGCATTCGCTGATCAAGGCGAAGATGAAGGAAATCGGCGCGCCGCTGGCCGGTGAAATGAGTGGCCACACATTTTTCAAGGAGCGCTGGTACGGCTTCGACGATGGCTTGTACTGCGGTGCGCGGCTGCTGGAAATTCTTTCGCGCCACGCGGACCCCGGCGCGGTCCTCAACGCGCTGCCCAACAGCCTGAGCACTCCCGAACTGCAGATTCCTTGCGCCGAAGGCGAAGCGCATGCGCTGATTGCGCGGATGCAGGCGGAGGCGCGCTTCCCGGGCGCGCAGGAGATAGTTCGCATCGACGGCTTGCGGGTGGAGTACGCCGACGGTTTTGGTCTGGCGCGTCCATCCAATACCACGCCGGTCATCGTGCTGCGCTTCGAAGCGGACAGCCAGGGTGCGCTGGAGCGGATACAGCGCGACATGCTCGCCGCAGTACGCGCGATCAAGCCCGGTGCGGCCATCGCGGCCGGAGGGCACTGAGCGGCGAAACCTGGATTACCGACGCTCGCTCACGTCCAGTTCGCGCACGCCCTTAGTGTCGCGCCTGGCTTCGGCGGCAAGCAGAATCTTTTCCCGCAGCGCGGCTGTATCCGGCACGGCGTGCAGCGTCAGTAGCGGCGAAGTCATGTCCGAAGTGCGCAGTTCCACATTGCCCAGCCCGTACAGCCGGAGCCCGAACGGCTGCAGCAGCACCACGTCCTTGACCCGGTAGAGTTCGATGCTGTCGGTGCGCTTGTTGAAAACGCCCTGCGTGACCCGGATGCGCTGGTCCGACACGGCGTAGCGAAAACAGCGCGTCACGATCCAGCGCCAGATTGCATAAAAGACCGGCACGACCAGAAAAAACAGCAGTGCGCAAACGATGTACACACCCAGGTTGGTCACTTGCGACGGACTGCCTTCCCAGATGATCTTTTCTTGTGCGCTCATGGCGTAAGTTCCGAAGGTTATGCCGCCCGCCGCGGGCGGTCGATGGCGCTGCTGTGGAACGAGAACGTCCCCAGCTTGCGATCCAGAAAAAAGCGGCGCAGCGTACGGTCCATAGTGCGGAAGGCAAGCGCCTCCCACGGGATTTCGGCCTCGGTGAACAAGCGGACTTCGAGGCTCTCGGTCCCCGGACCGAAATCGAGATCGGCAAGCTGCGCGCGGTACATCATGTACACCTGATGGACGTGGAGGAGGGAAATCATCGTGTACAGCGCGCCGAGTTCGACCCGCGCGTTGGCCTCCTCGAGCGTTTCCCGCACCGCCCCCTGCTCTACCGTTTCACCGTTCTCCAGGAATCCCGCGGGCAGAGTCCACAATCCGTAGCGCGGCTCGATCGCGCGCTTGCACAGCAGCACCTTGCCGTCCCAGACCGGAAGGCAGCCGACGACGACGCGGGGATTCTGGTAGTGAATCGACTCGCAGTCCGCGCACACGATCCTGGGCAACGTGTCGCCCTCCGGCATACGGAACGCCAGATTGGCGCTGCCACAGGTGCTGCAGAATTTCATGCTCGTGTCGGTGCGACCATCACAGTTTCAGAAAGTGCTGGCGGTAGTACTTCATTTCATCGATCGATTCGCGGATGTCGTCCAGCGCCGTATGGGCGCCGCGCTTGGACACGCCCTTGGCGACGTCGGGCTTCCAGCGCCTGGCCAATTCCTTGAGCGTGCTCACGTCCAGATTCCGATAGTGGAAGTAGTCCTCCAGCCCAGGCATCCAGCGCGCAAGGAAGCGGCGGTCCTGGCAAATCGAATTGCCGCACATGGGCGAGGTCTTGGCGGGGACGTATTCACGCAAAAAGGCGATCATCGTCTTTTCCACCGCCGCTTCGTCCAGCGTCGACGCCTTGACTTTATCGATCAGGCCGGTGCGGGCGTGTGTGGCCTGATTCCACGTATCCATGCCGCGCAGCGTCGCCTCGTCCTGATGCAGCACCAGCACCGGCGATTCGACGACCGTGGCGAGATCGTTGTCCGTGATGACCATCGCCACTTCGATGACCCTGTCTGTCTCGGGACTGAGTCCGGTCATTTCCATATCGACCCAGATCAGTCGCGTGGGATCTTGAGCCATGCCGGTGTGCCAT
>PLYG01000438.1 GCA_003153335.1 Betaproteobacteria bacterium
TGATCCTGCGCGCCTGAAACCGCGTCATCTGGCTGCAGCACGGCACGATCCGCATGAATGGCGACGCCGACGCGGTGGCCGCCGCGTATTTGCGCGAGTCGGACAAGAAACCGGTGTTGCGCGACGAACGGCGCGCGCCGCCGCAGCCGGAAGTGCCGCTGGTCCTGTGCGAAGCGGAGCTAGTGACGCTGCGCGAGATGGCGATCTTTCATTCCGAGGCGCGCACCCGGACGCGGACCCAAGGCTTGCTGCGCCTGGCGCAGGGCCGCACCCTGCAGCAAAGCGCCGACGATCTCGGCGTGCAGGCCGATCACGTCGACCGCTGGCGAAAGCGCTGGGATACGGTCGGCGTGGTAGGGCTGATCGAGCATCACCTGGCGGAATTATTGAGGCGGGCGGCGGCTGGCGAAAACAAATAGCCAGCGCGTCACCCAGTCAGCCTCGGCGGCCCCCAAGAAAAATCAACTGCCATCAGCATAAATCGCGTGCCCGCCCTGCGATTCAAGAGGCCGCATCGCAACGCCTTTGATGCGTGGCCTGCCGCGATGAAATGCACTGTTTCGTCTTTTGCCCCGAAATCTGACCCAGGGTTTGCATCGAAATTTGAGTCGAGATCTACATCACCTTACTTCGCCAAATCCTCCGCCGCGCCGGCGTCGCAGGGGTTCGCGCCGTACCGACTGCACTTAGTTTCAGACCGTATAGAGGTCGACAGTGTGATTTCGCGAAAGTGAAAAGCTGCCATTCGGCGTCCATAATAGGCAGATGACCGGTACCCGAGTCGGAACGGTCGTTCATGCGGCCTGGCCCCAACGACGGCAAAGGCCGATCAGGAAGCCTACGACAGATTCCTGTGACCGGCAGCTCTATGATAAGTAAGCGGCCATTGCCAATTCAAACGTCATCGGGCCGCTATGGGTGGAAAGTGTGAGTAGCGATTTTCGAAAAGCAGCCGTTCGGATCCGTCGGCACTCGGAAGTGGTCGAACGGCAGCAATGCGAAGTGGAGCTGCCGCTCACGCAGCAAGCTCTCAATGACCGTTCAGGCCGAATACCTGACGATGATGGTAGTCGCAGTGAAGGTCTCTTCTGGGTCGACAGCGGCGGTTCACCGCACGGAAAAGCGGACATGCAATCCGCCTCCGATCCTGATCACCGAGGCGATTGACCATGATGCCAAGCCCACTACTCAAGTGCGCCGTAACGCCGAGAGCGGAATGCCGAAAATGCCCTTCAACTGCGCCGAGTCCGGACTAATTCCGCAGTAGTGTCCCGCCAGTGTCCCACGAGCTGAAATGAAAACGGCCCACATCGCTGCAGGCCGCATGGAGACTGGTGGCGAATCAGGGATTTGAACCCCGGACCAACGGATTATGATTCCGCTGCTCTAACCACTGAGCTAATTCGCCGTAACTAATAATTATCGTTTAATTCGCTCGGGCTGTCAAAAAACGGAGTGTTCTGATCGGCTGCGCTTGCATTGCTTGTGCGATGACGGCGAGAATCCTGGATGCCCTTTACGCTTCCCGCCGAACTGTCGTGGCCCTTGCTGACCGTCATTGCGTTCGCGGTCACGCTGGCCTACCTGATGTTCGGCGCGACGGGTTTCGGGGCGTCGATTGTGTCGGTGCCCATCATCGCCCACATTCTGCCGCTGACGTTTGTTGTTTCGATGATCACTGCCGTCGACTGCGGAGCCGTCACGACAGCGACCTTGCGGCTATGGCGGCACGTCGACTGGCGCGAGTTCCGGCGCCTGCTTGTCCCGCTATTGGCTGACATTGCCACGGGCCTGACTCTGTTGATCCGGTTGCCGCGCGGCGCGGCGTTGCTGGCGCTCGGTTTGTTCATTGCGGGATTCTGCTTGTGGTGCGAGCGGTTGAGGCGTCGTAGAAGCCTCCGACCTGCGGCGTCGGTCTAGGTTTTGCGAGCGGTGGTGGGTCGACGATGATGGGTATCGCTGCGCTCGACCGATCCTTCATCTAAGCTATAGTCAACATTTCGTCCAAGACAAATAGAGATAAGGGCCTTTCCAACCAAATCATGCTCAGCATCAGTCAAGTCGAACGTGACACGGGTCTGTCCAAGGACACGCTGCGAATGTGGGAGCGGCGCTACGGATTCCCGCAGCCGGGCCGGGACCCGTCTGGCGAGCGATTGTATGACGCATCCCAGATCGACAAGCTGCGGCTCATCAAGCGGCTGATGGATGCCGGGCAGCGCCCCGGCAAATTGATGAACAAGTCGTTCCAGGAACTCAGTGAGTTGGGCGCGCAGCAGACGGTGGAACAGCAGGACGACAGCTTGCCTGCGGCACACACCGACCTGATCAAACTGCTGCAATCCCACGACAGTTCGGCGCTGGAGCAGCATCTATCCCAGCTTCTGTTGCGGCAGGGGCTGCAGCAGTTTGTGCTGACCACAGTTGCCCCACTGAACGTGGCCGTGGGCGAGGCCTGGGTGCGCGGCGAATTGGCGATCTTCGACGAACACCTGTACACCGAGCATGTTCAGGACGTCCTGCGCGCGGCGATTCAGAGCATGCCGCGGCGCCAGGAATCCCCGCGGGTGTTGCTCACCACGCTGCCGCACGAGCATCACGGCCTGGGGTTGCTGATGGTCGAGACCTTGCTCGCGGCAGAGCGCGTGCCGTGCATAGCGCTGGGAACCCAGACACCGCTCTCGGACATCGCAACGGCAGCCATTGCGCACCGGGCCGACATCGTTGCCTTGTCGTTCAGCGCCGGGTTTCCGCTGCGCGCGGCGGCGGCCGGGATCGCCTCGCTGCGCCAGGAGCTTGCCGAATCTGCAACGGTATGGGTCGGCGGCAGGCTGGTGGCGAGACTCAAACAATTGCCCAAGGGCGTTTGCCGGATACAATCGCTTGATGATGTGCGACCCGCCCTGAACGCATGGCGGGCCGCAAACAGCCGTTCAGCGCCAGGCTGAGCTTTTTGTCTTTTCCCTGACCCATTCACGACATACAATCCACTTATGCTTTATCCACAACTGTTCAAATCCCTTGAAGCGGTTCGCTGGAACATCGAAAAGGATGTGCCCTGGCACTTGTTCGATCCGGCCGCGTTGACCGACGAGCAGGCGCAGACCATACGCATGAATGCGATCACGGAATGGGCCGCGTTGCCCGCGACCGAGATGTTTCTCCGGGACAATCGCGACGACAGCGACTTTTGCGCATTCATGTCGGTATGGTTTTTCGAGGAACAGCGGCATTCGCTGGTGTTGATGGAATACCTGAGCCGCTTCCGGCCTGAACTGGTGCCGACCGAAGAGGAATTGCACGCCGTACGCTTCGAATTCGATCCGGCGCCTGCGCATGAAACGTTGATGCTGCACTTCTGCGGGGAGGTGCGGCTGACGCAATGGTACAAATGCGCATCGGAATGGCACACCGAACCGGTGATCAAGCGGATCTACGACATGATTTCGCGCGACGAGGCGCGGCACGGCGGCGCGTATCTCAAGTACATGACGCGGGCCATCCAGCGCACCGGTCTCGAGGCCAAGCGCGCATTCGCCAGGATGGGCGTGCTGATGACCTCACCGGGCCGCGCCGGAAAGCCACTGCATCCGACCAACCTGCACGTGAATCAAAGCCTGTTTCCCAACGACACCGTGCAGTCGCGCACCCCCGATCCCGGCTGGCTCGAACGCTGGCTGGACACGCAAATCAAGTTCGACGCCGAATGGGAAAAGAAAGTGGTGGAGATGATCCTGCACAATCTGTCGAATCTCTTCGAACAGACATTTGCCTCGCCGCAGGAACTCAACCGCTTCCGGAAAAGCCTGGCCGCACCGGCCGCCGCCTGAGCCGGCGCGGGCCGGGCCGCTTCAGGATTTGACCGGCAGCGGATAACCGGGCATCAGCGAGTACGGGTGCACCCAGCCGGGCAGCGCCGCAATCGCCGCCAGCCAACGTGCAACGTTCGGATAGTCCGTCCAGTCCGCGCCAAACTCCTCCGGCCAGAACAGATAGCCGCACATCGAAATGTCGGCGATGGTCGGGCTGGCGCGCACCGCAAAGCGGTGCGCTTCCAGATGCGCATTCAGGACGCTCAGTGCGCCCTTCATCCTGCCGCGCAGGAATTCGGTCACCGGCGTTTCGCCGGTGTTTGCGAACTGCAGCATGAAGCGCAGCGTCGCAATGTAGCTGGTGAGCTTGTGGTTGTCCCACAACAGCCAGCGCAGGATTTCGCGCCGCTCGTCCGGATCCGCCGCGCCAAACCGGCCGAACCGTTCCGCGAGAAAATCGAGGATCACCCCTGACTGGGAGAGCCGCCCGCCGGCGTGCTCCAACACCGGGACCTCACCCATCACGTTGAGGGCCCGGTACTCCGGGGTGCGTGTCTCGCCATTGAAAAAATTCACGAAGCGCGGCTCCCAATCCGCACCGCAGAGATTGAGCATCAATGCCGCCTTGTAGGCGTTGCCCGATTGCGCGAAGCAGTACAAACGGTATTCGGCCATGGAGCTAGTCCTCGTTCGGGTGATGTGTCTTGCTTTGTCGTCGAGCTTACCTGGGGTTTTGACTCCGGGCAACCTCGGTCACCACGGCGCCGTTTAGAGCGCACGTTCAAGCAGCGCGCCTTGACGTCCGGACGCATGCGGGCGTACGATAGCGATGATTCAAACAAACGTTTGAATGTTTTTCTTCCTTCCACCCGATTCCCGTCCCGAACCATGTCCATGCTTCAGCTCCGACTCGTCGACAGCAAATCATCCGTTACCAAGGAAAAGATCCTCGACGCCGCGGAAGCCCTGTTCATGGAACACGGCTTCGAAGCCACCGGATTGCGTCAGATCACGACGGGCGCAGGCGTCAATCTGGCGGCGGTGCATTACCACTTCGGCAGCAAGGAAGAGCTGTTGCAGGCGGTATTGACGCGCCGCCTCGACCCGATGAACCAGGAGCGCCTCGCCCTGCTCGATCAACTGGAGAACGATGCGCGGGGCAAGCCGCTTACCTGCGAGGCCATCATCGGCGCCATGTTCATCCCGGCGTTGAAGCTCGCCCGTGACAAAGCGCGCGGGGGCAAGAATTTCCTGCGCCTGATCGGGCGCGCCTACGCCGACCCGGCGCCCTTTATCCGGCAATTCCTGAGCCATCAGTACGCACCGATGATTGCGTTCTTCAAAGCCGCGTTCGGACGCACGCTACCGCATTTGCCGGCCAAAGAGTTGTCCTGGCGCCTGCATTTTCTGATGGGCGCCCTGTCCTACACGCTGGCGGGCACCGACGTGTTGAAACTGATTTCCGCGCTCAATCCGATCGCGACCGACAACGATGAATTGCTGTTGCGCCGTCTGGGCCCGTTTCTGGTGGCGGGATTGCAGGCGCCGCTGGCCGATCTGTCCGAACTCACCGCCAGACCTAAGTCCGGCCGGCGCGGTGTTCGCTCCGCATGAATTACCTTTGAGGAGAAGTCCATGGGTCTGTTGATCTGGTTTGTTGCAATAGCGATCGGCGCCATCGCGTTGGCTTATTTGGCGCTGCCCGGGTGGGGCTGGGCTGTGGCTATCGTAGCCGCGCTGGCGGTTGCCGCGATCGCGAAACTCGTTCCCGCGATCGTGCTGCTGCCGTTGGCGGTGGTGTTCGTGGTGATTGCGCCGTCGTTGCTGGTCCCCGCGTTGCGGCGATGGCTCTACAGCGCACCCATCCTGGCGTCTTATCGCAAGATCCTGCCGGCCATGTCGGAGACCGAGCGCGATGCGCTCGAAGCCGGGACCGTGTGGTGGGATGGTCAGCTCTTTTCCGGAAACCCGGACTGGAATCGCCTCCTGACGACGCGCGCGCCGCAACTCAACGCAGAAGAACAGGCATTCGTCGACGTTG
>PLYG01000530.1 GCA_003153335.1 Betaproteobacteria bacterium
CGATCTCGCCCGCATACATGACGGCCACCCGGTCGGCGATCGTCGCGACGGTGCCGAGGTTATGCGTGATAAACAACATGGCCATGCCATAGGCGGCCTTGAGTTCGGCGAGCAGCGCGAGCACCTGAGCCTGTACGGTGACATCGAGCGCGGTCGTCGNNCATCACCCGCTGGCGCATGCCACCGGAGAACTGATGCGGGTAGTCGCCGAAACGCTGCCTGGCCGATGCGATCCGTACCTCGCCAAGCAACGCCAGCGCCTCCTTGTCGGCCTCGGTCCGCGACATTCCGCGGTGGTAGCGCAGCACCTCGGCAACCTGGAACCCGACACTGAGCACCGGGTTGAGCGAGCTCATCGGTTCCTGAAAGACCATGGCAATGCGATCGCCGCGAACGTGTCGCATTCCTTCTTCATCCAGACGCGCGAGATCGCGCTCTTCGAACCCTATGCGTCCCGACCTGATGCGGCCATTTTCGGGCAGCAAACCCATGATCGAAAGCGCCGTTACGCTCTTGCCGCACCCGGATTCACCCACCAGGGCAAGCGTCTCGTTGCGGGCGAGCACAAAACTCACATCGCGAAGGGCCGGATGCCAGCGGCCGCCGATCTGAAACTCGGTGGCCAGACGCTCGACCGTCAACACGGGCACCTCGACCGGGCGCTCTGTCATCGGTCATTCTCCCCTGAGCCTGGGGTCGGTCACGTCACGCAAACCATCGCCCACAAGGTTGAGCGCAAATACCACGAGCAGAATCGCCAGTCCCGGAAACACGGCGAGCGAGGCGCTTTCCAATATATTTTCGAAGCCGTCCCGGATCATCCCGCCCCAGGTCGGCGCCGGCGGCGCGATGCCGAGACCGATAAAGCTGAGCGAAGCCTCGATCCGGATGGCAGTGGCCAGCCAGAGTGAGCCCATGACGAGGATGTCGGCGAACACGTTCGGCAAGACATGAACGGCCATGATGCGCAGGTCGGAAAAGCCCAGCGCGCGACACGCTTCGATGAATTCGCGTTCCTTGATCGCGATCGTCGGCGCCCGGGCGACCCGGGCGAAAGGTGCGAGCGCGGTCAGCGCGATGGCGATGATCAAGTTGATGGCGCTGGGCCCGAGCATGGCCACGACTATCAGGCCCATGATCAGGGTCGGAAATGAAAGCAGGACGTCCATTGCGCGCATGATGACCATGTCGAGCCGGCCGCCGAAGTAGCCCGCGACTATGCCGATCACGCTGCCGATGACCATGGCGACGGCTACCGAGGCGAGTCCGATGACGAGTGACGTGCGCGCTCCCCACAGCAAACGCGACAAAGTATCGCGGCCGTAGGTATCGGTACCGAGCCAGTAGGTGGCCGACGACGATTGCAAACGGTCGAGCACGTGCTGATCCAGCGGATCAAACGGCGACAGGATGGGCGCCAGCAAGGCGAGGGCGACCACGATCAGGAATATCGCGAGGCCGATCATCGATATCTTGTTGGCGCCGAATATGCGCGTCGCCCGCTGCAGCGCAATCGGCAAGGCCCAACCCGCGCGCGATGGTTTCAAGGCAGCCGCACCCGCGGATCGACGAGAGCATAAGTCAAATCCGTCAACAAATTGACCAGCACGATAATGAACGCATAGACCACCATCAAGCCTTGCAGCAGCGTGTAATCGCGTTGACTGAGCGCGCCGACGATGAGCTTGCCCAGTCCCGGACGCGCGAACACAACCTCGACCAGAACCGAATTGCCGATCAAGATCCCGAGATAGAGCCCGACCACGGTAGAGACGGGAATGAGCGCGTTGCGCAGCGCATGCCGCCAGACGATGACCCCGCGCGGCAAACCCTTGGCGCGCGCCGTGCGGACATAATCTTCGCCGAGCACCGCAAGCATCGACGAGCGGGTGACGCGCGTGACGTAGGCCGCCATGATCGCGCCCAGGCAGACCGCCGGCAGCACCAGGTTGCGCATCCGGGTGAGCGGATGGCTCAAATCGCTCGCGGTGATCACGGGAAACCAGCCGAGATAAATCGCAAATACAAGGATCAGCAGAATGGCCGAAACGAAGCTCGGGAAAGACAAGCCGAGCAGCGACACGATGCGCGTGACATAGTCAGGGAAACGATTGCGCCGGGTCGCCGCGAGCACGCCGCAGGGCAGGCCGATCACGACGCCCAGGACGATCGCGGCCACCGTCAGTTCGGCGGTATACGGCATCACTTCCCACACCTGCTTCAATACCGGTTGTCCGCTCACCATCGAATTGCCGAGGTCGCCGCGAATCGCATGACCCAGGAAATCGGCGTACTGCACGTACAGCGGCTGATCGAGCCCGATGCGGGTACGCAGTTCGCGGATCGCTTCCTGGCTGGCCTGGTCACCGAGTATGGTCAGCGCAGGATCGCCGGGCACGATACGGATGAGCACGAACACTACCGTGAGCACCATCAGCAGCGTCGGCACGGCCAACAGCAGGCGGCGGGCGATATAACGAGGCATGAGGATTCGAAAGATCGCCCGCGGCGAGCCGTGATATTACCGGCCCGTCGCCGCCGATCTCACTTGAACTGCGTCATCTCGTTGATGACCGGGCCACCGCTCAACGAGCCCTCGTATTTGTAGCCATAGGCCAGATCGTCCCGGCGCGCCCACACGCCGAGGCTTTCGAACAACGGCACGCTGCATACCTTGGTCATGATTTTTTGCTGCGCGAGTTTCCACAGCTTCTTCTTCTGTTCGATGTTGGGTTCGATCGCGGCGCTGTCGATCTCCTGGTCCGCTTCATTGCAATGCGAGAAATTGGTTACCGCGGTCGGGGTGCCGATGCTGCTGCGCGAATGATAGAACTGCGTGAGGTAGGTATCGGCCACCGGGAAGCGGGCAGCCGAGTATTCAATGACCTGGCCCAAGTCCTTGCGTATCATGCTGTGGAACGTCGCGTGTTCGACGACTTCCAGCTCCAGGTTGATCCCGGCCCGGCGCAACTGCGCCTGCACCACCTGCATCACACCCAGCATGCTGGGCGATTGGGTCTGGATCGCCTTGAGCGTGACACCATTGGGAAAACCGGCCTCGGTGAGCAGCGCCTTGGCCTTCGCCGGATCGTACGGGCGGCTGCCTTGCTTCTGGTAGAAACCCAACAGCGGCGGCATGGGCGAGTCCATTGCATCCGCATGACCGCTAAACACCACCTTGAGGAACGCCTGCTTGTCCACCGCATAGTTCAGCGCCTCACGCACCCGCGGATCGTCGAACGGCTTGCGCATGTTGTTCAGCGCCACATAGCGGATGAAGATCGACGGTTCATCGAACACGGTGATGGTCGAGCTGCCCTCCAGCGATTTGATCATCTCCGGCGGCACCGGAAAGATGAACTGCGCCTCGCCGGTTTGCAGCATGGCAATCCGTGCGCCATTCTCCGGCACACCGCGATAGGTGATCGTGTCGATCTTCGGCAGACCCGGCTTCCAATAGTGCTCGTTCCGCTTCATCTTCAGCGTGTCGGCGCTCCAGCTCACGAACTGGTACGGGCCGGTGCCGGACGGATGCCGGGTCATCTCCTTGCCAAATTCCTGCACGGATTTCGGGCTGACGATCAACGCGCCAGGATGCGCGATGTCGTTGACAAAGGCACCGAACGGATATTTCAGCACCACCTTGACCGTGGCGTCATCCACAACGTCGGTGTGGTCGATCATCACGAACAGGCTCTGCCGCTTCAGGTGGTTCTCTGGGTTGCCGGCGCGGTCGAAACTCGCCTTCACCGCCGCGGCGTTGAATGGCGTGCCGTCGTGGAACGTGACGCCCTTGCGCAGATGGAAGGTGAACTCCTTGGCGTCCTCGGTCGCCTCGTAGCTTTCGGCAAGCTGCGGCTTCAGCTTCATATGTTCGTCGAGCATGTACAGGCCCTCGAACATCAGCCGCGCGGCGGATTGCGACAGATTGTCGTTGAGATCGGCAGGATCGAGCCCGGTCAGGTTGTCGGGCACGCCGACCACGAGATCCTTGGCGGCATGCGCGGCACCAGAAACGCCAAACGCCAGAGAAGCAGCCAGCAGCACGCGGGGAAACATGGAAGTCACCTGAATTCCTCCTCGATCAATACATGCCGCCTACCGAATGGCGCGCAACAAAGTGCTCGTCACCGACGCGCACCAGTGGCGACACGATGGGCGGATCGTCGGGCCGACGCAATGGGCTGGGCACCTCGCTGNNCCTGGCGCGGGCCGATCTCGACAATTTGGCCGAGATACATCACCGCCACCCGGTGACTGACGCGCTCCACCACGGCCATGTCATGCGAGATGAACAGGTACGCCAGACCAAGCCGCGTTTGCAATTCCATCAGCAGGTTCACCACCTGCGCACGGATCGACACATCCAGCGCCGCCACAGCCTCATCGGCGATGATCAGGCTCGGCTCGGAGGCCAAGGCACGAGCGATGCAGGTGCGTTGTCGCTGCCCACCGGATAATTCGTGCGGATAGTTGTCGAGCCGTCGTTCGGCGGACGGTATCTTCACCAGCTCCAGCAATTCGAGCGCGCGTGCACGGGCGCGGGCTCGGCTGCCGCCCTTGTGCCGCAGCACCGTCTCGGCGATCTGCGTGCCGATCGTGTAGACCGGATCAAGCGCGGTCATCGGCTCCTGGAAGATCATCGACACCAGGCCGCCGCGCAGTTCACGCAACGCGCGCTTGTTCAGTGCCAGCACGTCCTGGCCGTCGATGCGGATGGTGCCCTCGATGCGCGTACGGCGCGGCGGCAGCAGGCGCATCATGGCGCGCAGGGTGACGCTCTTGCCGGAACCCGATTCGCCGAGGATGCATAGGACTTCGCCTGGGCGCACGCTGAAGCTGACGCCGTTCACCGCGTGCGCCGTCGCCTCGCGCGTGACGAAGCGGACGGTCAGGCCGTTGACTTCAACGAGCGGCGGTATGGACGCCGTCCCCCCGTCATGGCCGGGCCTGTCCCGGCCATCCGTCGTGGGATCTGTGCCACTACGGATGGCTGGGACAGGCCCGGCCATGACGGTGAAGACAGGCAGCGAGGGATCGATAATGGATCGTCATCATCGAGATCCGGGATTTGATCAGTCCTGCCTTCGGATGAACAGCCAGGTGAAGCCTGACGGGGCCGCGGGCAGGGCGTCGCCTTGGGCTGCGTACACTCTTACTCCCGTACGCGCGCCTTTGGTGTTCATTTGAGCATAAAGCCCAGGCACCGGGGCGCGATCCCCTGGCGCGCTGCGTGACTTGTTCCGCTTCCCCCGTTCCTCGAATTCCTTGGCAAGCCCATCCAGGAAACGTGCCACGCGCGCATCCGTACATTCGACCATGATGGCGCGGATGCGTGCCGCGCGTTGCCGGAAGTATTCGGCATCCATCATGCACTCCCCGTCGTGCTGAAGCCAGAATGGCAGAGAACCGGGAGCGAAATGTGTGACCTAGATCAAGTTTTGCCAGACATTTTAACGGTTTTTTCTGAACGGGCGGCCATCGTCGGCTGGTGCGCATCGGCATTGTAACGCCCGCTTTTAACGCCGGTTCTTGGATCGGGGACACGATCCGCTCGGTGCTTGCCCAATCA
>PLYG01000120.1 GCA_003153335.1 Betaproteobacteria bacterium
CAAGTGCGGCGAGTCCGACACGACCTCCGGCTGCGGATCCAATCCAACGGTGGGCAACGCGTTCGACAAGCTGCATCCGCTGGGCACGACGCTGTGCTTTGGCGAGACCACGGAAATCACCGGCGGCGAGTCAATTGTGGCCCAGCGCTGCGCTACGCCGGCAATCCGTGACCAGTTCATGTTCATGTTCAACCGGTACCAGGACATGATCAATCGCTTTCGGACCAATGACCTTTTCGAATCGCAGCCGACCAAGGGCAACATCGCCGGCGGACTGACCACCATCGAGGAAAAGGCCTTGGGCAACATCCAGAAAATCGGCAAAAAGTGCACCGTCGACGGCGTGATCGACAAGGCGGGAGTGCCGACTCATCCGGGACTGTGGTTCATGGATTCGTCGTCTGCGGCGGCGGAAATGGTGACGCTCTGCGCCGCCTCTGGCTTTGTGGTCCACTTATTTCCGACCGGACAGGGCAATGTAATCGGCAATCCGATACTGCCGGTGATCAAGCTGTCCGCCAATCCGCGCACCGTGCGGCTGATGAGCGAGCACATCGACGTCGATTCATCCGGGCTGCTGCAGCGCGAACTGACGCTGGACCAGGCCGGCGACAAGCTGCTCGAGATGATGATGCGCACGATCAACGGCCGCTGGACGGCGGCGGAAGCGTTGGGGCATCGTGAGTTTGTGCTGACACGGCTGTTTGAGTCGGCCTGAGGCAACCGCCGCGCTTGCCGGGATGCGGGCGGCCGTTTTCCATGGCGAACGGCGTATCAGTGTGGTCGATACCGCACGCCCGGATGTATCGAGCGGCGCAGTCATGCTGCGCGTTTGCCGAACCGCATTATGCGGCAGCGACGGCAAGCTCTGGATCAAGGGCGCGCAATGGACGCCCGGCCACGAAATCTTCGGCGTCGTGGAGCAGCCTGGACATTCGTTCGACGGCAAGAGCTTCCTGGTCTATATTCCCGTCCGGCTTCGCGCGGTTCATGGCGGGCGAGCTGGTCAAGCCGCAGATGGTTTGCTGAAAGAATCAACGAGCAAAAACCTGGAGTTTCGATAGCCGGCGCAGCCGATGCGTCCAGACTACAATGCAGCACCCACAAGACGGATCAATCCGCACAGTGTGAAATCACCACCCAACAAGGAGAAGACAATGCCTCATCGCGATATCCCCCCCAACCCTGAACGCCGCCGGTTCCTCGCCGTTGCGCGGCGCTACGGCGTGACGACTGCACTGGTTGCCGGCTCCGGCGGCTTCCTCTGGAACGACGACGCGGTCGCGCAGACTGCAGCCGATGAAGAAGCGAAGCAAAAGGCCGCGAAGCACACCATGATTTTCGCAACCGAGTATAAGATCGAAGACTATGTAAAGTACCCGGTCTTGCAGTCGCAGTTCAAGGCCAACGTCGAAGCGCTGTCCAAGAACCAGATCTACGTCAAGCTGCATCCAGCCGGCCAGCTCGGCATTGGCACGGCGCTGGCGCAAAAGATCCAGGGCGGGACGGTACAGGGCGGGGCGTTGTCGCTGTCCAACTTTTCGCCATTTACCAAAGCGGTCGACCTGATCANNACGCCAACCTGGTCACGTCCGCCGCGTGGAACAACGAGATTACGCCAAAGGTACTCGACAAGGGCTACAAGCCGATGTTCTACTTTACCGTCGATCCGCGTACCATCGCGACGCGGCGGGGCTTCGGCAAGGTCATCAAGACGCCATCCGATATGCAAGGCGTGAAGATGCGCGTTCCGTCTTCCAAGCTGTTGCAGAAGTTCTACCGACTCGCGGGAGCGAATCCGGCCGTTGTCGCCTGGGGAGAAACGCCGACCGCCATCAAGCAGGGCGTGGCCGATGCGCTCGATCCGTCGCTGGCGGCGCTGGCCACGTTCGGCTTCCAGGACATGATCGAGACAGTGACATTTGTCCGTTCGGTGTCCGACGCGCAGATGTTCGCCGCGAATTCGGCCTGGTTCAGCTCGTTGGCCAAGGAACTGCAAACTGCATTTGACGACGCTTCACGCAAAACCCAGATCGAAACGTTCGCGCAAATCGCACCTGCGCGCACCGAGTCGATGCGCATCATGACCGCGAGCGGCACCAAGTTCTACAACCCGACGGCTGCGGAATTCAAACTGTGGGTCGATGCCTGCGGTGAAGCGCGCAAGGACTGGGATGAGGACAAGATCGAACTCGCGGGGTCGCTTGCCAATTTCGAGAAGCTGAAAGCGGCAGCCAACACCAAGGGCCCGATCACGGTCGGTGATTACCAGGGCTGATCGCCCCTCTTGTCACCGGCGCCGCTCGCCCGCGGGGTTAACCAGCGGGCAAGCGAGCCGGGCTGTTTGGGAGGGGAATGATGGTTGACGTGACACGCAGGCGGCGATCGTTGCCGATGATCGCTGCGGGTGTCCTGTTCGCAGTCTATGCGCTGTACGTTCTGGCCGCGGCGCTGGCGCAAAAGAACAGGACGCCGCTGCCGTTCAGGCTGGGCGACATGGGGGAGTTCCTGCTTTTTTTGTCGGCCTCGGTCATGTTTGTCATCGCCTTTCTGCGCCACGATCTGGATGCCGGCGGCGATTCATCCGGATTGTGGCGCGCCATCAACGAGAACGCCGAGCGCTATGCGATGCTCGTGTTCTACGTGTTCGTCTGCGCAGTCATCGTGCAGGAAGTTGTGCGGCGCTTTGTGCTCAATTATTCATCCGCGTGGGCGGAGGAAACCGCCCGTTACGCATTCATCTACCTGGGCTATGTGGGCACGGCCTACGCGGTGCGGGAGCGCGCACACATCCGCTTTGACATCCTGCTGCAGCGGCTGCCGCCGCGCCTGCATGGCTATGTCTATATTTTTGCTGAGACATGCACGCTGCTCTTTGCGATCATCGCGCTGTACTGGTCGATGCAGAGCATTCAGCAGTTCATCCGTTTCGAGGGCGCCTCGCCGGTACTGCGAATCAACAAGGCGTGGTTCGTGGCGGCCGTGCCGATAGGTTTTGCCCTGGTGATCATGCGGGTTCTCCAGTCGATCTGGCGCGATGTAGGCAATCTGCGCGCAGGCCGGGCAGTATTTACGGGCAAGGCGATGTTCGAGGAATAGTGCGATGCAACGGCGCCCAGCGCGTGACGTGGCAACGCCTGCAGGCGAGGCGGCGGCCGCCGCCCCGGACGAGCGATTGGTGCGCTCGCGCCGCGTACCCGAATAAAGGAAATCATGGCTGTCACGCTGTCGATCTTGCTGGTCCTGCTGCTGATGGTCCTTGGCGTGCCGTTCTGGGTCACCATGGGTCTGGGCACGGTATCGATTCTGGTTTCAACCGGAGCGCTGCCGCTGACGCTGATCGGCGAAGGCTTGTTCGAAGGTGTGGATTCGTTCGCGCTGATCGCGATTCCGCTTTTCATTCTGACCGGCGATGTGATGGTGCGTAGCGGCCTTGCCCATAAGCTGCTCGATTTTGCGGAAGCGACCTTCGGCAGCCTCCGTTCGGGATTCGGGACTTCGACCGTCATGGGTTGCGGACTGTTCGCCTGCATTTCCGGGTCGGACGCCGCGGATGCGGCGGCGATCGGCCGCATCACCATGGACCGGCTGCAGGACAAGGGCTATCCGAAGGACTATGCATGCGCGCTGGTCGCCTCAGGCGCTTGCACCGGAATCCTGATCCCGCCTTCCATTGCGTATATCGTCCTCGGGCTGGTGCTGGGCGTCTCGTCGTCAACCTTGTTCCAGGCGGCTTTTTTGCCTGGGATCCTGGTGCTGGTTGCCGTCATCATGACCAACATTGTGATGAACCGGATTCGCGGCTACGAAAACACCACAGGAACGTTTTCCATCATGCGCTGGCTCTCCGCCCTCAACCGGGCGAAATGGGCGCTGGCCATTCCGATCATCATTCTGGGGGGCATTTATTCCGGGGTGTTCACGCCTACCGAATCGGCGGCGGTAGCGGTCACTGTCGCGCTGGTAATTGGGATGCTGCAAAAGCAGGTGTCGATCGCGGACTTTCCCGCAATGCTGGGAACTTCCGCGCGGGTATGCGGCGTCATCCTGCCCATCATTGCGGTAGCGCTGCTATTTTCGCAAGCATTGACGGTCGTCGATGTGCCGCAGAATTTTGTCGCCTGGGTGATGGGGTTCGGCACCGGCAAGACCGCGGTCATCATCCTGATGCTTGTAATCTGGATCATCGCCGGCATGTTCATGGAAACGGGGCCGTGCATCGTAATTCTCGGACCGTTGTTGTGGCCGCTGGCGCAAAAGGTCGGCATCGACCAGATTCACTTTTGCGTATTCATGATCACGACCTTGGGCCTGGGATTCATCACGCCGCCATTCGGTCTCAACCTGTTCGTGATGGCAGGGCTGACGCGCACGCCTATCACCGCGATTGCGCGGCAGGCATTTCCATTTGTGCTGGCGATGGTTCTGGTGGCTGTCATTATCGGGTTTGTGCCGGAGCTGTCGTTGTGGGGTGTAAGGGTCCTGAGGTTCTGATTTTCTGAAATCATGGCATTCCATGCCGCGCGAGCGGCGGGAATCCGCTTCCAGCCGGAGTCCGTTGTGGCAATCACGTATCTGAAAAAAGCGAGCAAGACCCCTGAAACCGAAGCCGGCGGCGCGCAACAAGTTGTCGCCGACATGCTGGCCGATATCGCCTCGCGCGGAGAGCAAGCCGTGCGCGACTACGCGCTCAAGCTCGACCGGTGGGATGGGCCCGTCATCGTGACGCCCGGGGAAATCGAACGCCGCACGCGGGGCATTCCCGTGCACACCCGGCGCGACATCGAATTCGCGACGGAGCAGGTGCGGCGGTTCGCGCTGATGCAGCGTGATTCGATCCGCGAGTTTTCGGCCGAAGTGTCGCCGGGCCTGATCGCCGGCCAGCGCCTGGTGCCGTGCAATGTGGCGGGCTGCTATGTACCGACCGGACGCTATGCGCACATCGCATCGGCGTATATGTCGATTGCCACCGCCAAGGCCGCAGGGGTCGGGACGATCATCGCATGCTCGACGCCGTACCGGGGCAAAGTGGACGGACATGAGGTCGAGCCCGGCATTCATCCCCATGTGTTGTATGCGATGCAGGTTGCCGGCGCGGACATGATCATGACCCTGGGTGGCGTGCAGGCCATTGCGGCGATGGCGTACGGACTGTTCACCGGCCAGAAGGCCGATATCATCGTCGGACCCGGCAACAAGTTCGTCGCCGAAGCCAAACGCATGTTGTTCGGGAAGGTCGGCATTGACGTGTTCGCCGGTCCGTCCGAAGTCTGCGTCATCGCCGATGCAGCGGCCGATCCGGCCATCGTGGCCAGCGACCTGGTGGGGCAGGCGGAACACGGGCATGAATCGCCGGCCTGGCTGATCACGACGTCGCGCGAGGCGGCCATCGCAGCCATGGCCACGGTGCCCAGGCTGATCGAGCAACTGCCGCCGACTGCACGCGATGCAGCCGGCGCGGCGTGGCGCGATTACGGCGAGGTCGTCCTCTGCGACACGCGCGAGGAAGCGGTTGCGGTGTCCGACAACTATGCGCCGGAGCATCTGGAAGTCCAATGCGCAGATCTTGAATGGTGGCTCGCGCGCCTGACCTGCTACGGGTCGCTTTTTCTTGGCGAGGAGACGACGGTCGCCTATGGGGACAAGGTATCCGGCCCCAACCACATCCTGCCGACCAAGGGCGCGGCCCGGTACTCGGGCGGCCTGTCCGTGCACAAATTCATGAAAACCCTGACCTGGCAGCGCGCGACGCGCGAAGCGAGCCGGCAACTGGGGCAGGTGACGGCACGCATTTCGCGGCTGGAAGGCATGGAAGCCCATGCGCGCACAGGCGACGATCGCCTCGCCAAATATTTTCCCGGCGAGCGCTTTGATGGCGGACAGCCGGTGGAGGCCTGACGCTATGCGCATTGCAAGCCTGTTTCGGGCCACAGGCGGTCGCGGCGCATGACGCCCCTGCAATCCCTGTTCGATCTCACCGGCAGGCGGGCGCTGGTGACCGGCGGCAATTCGGGCATAGGTGAGGCGATGGCGCGGGCGCTGGGCCTGGCCGGCGCGGCGTTGACGCTGGTCGCGCGCCGCGAACCTGAGCTGCAGGCCGCCGCGTCACGGTTGAACGACAACGGTATCGCCGCCGACGTGATCGCCTGCGACCTGGCGGACATCAATCGGCTGCAGGCTTGCGCTCGCGAAGCGCTGACCCGGCATGGTGCGATCGACATCCTGGTCAACGCCGCCGGCGTCAATCTGCGGCAGCCCTACATGGAAGTTTCGCCCGAGGCGTGGCAATCGCATCTGGCCTTGCATCTGAGTGCGCCGTTCTTTTTGCTGCAGACCTTGGGGCCGTCAATGCAGGCGCGCCGGTGGGGGCGGGTGATCAACCTGGCGTCGCTGCAGTCGCAGCGCGCGTTCTCCAACAGCGCGCCGTATGGTGCAGGCAAGGGTGGCATCGTGCAGCTCACGCGCGCCATGGCCGAGGCGTGGTCCAGGCACGGGGTCAACTGCAATGCTATCGGACCGGGCTTCTTTCCTACGCCGCTGACCGCGCCGGTGTTTGCCGATCCTGAGCGCGCCGCCCACAATGCCGCGCAGACCGCGATCGGGCGGAATGGCGAACTCGCCGATCTGTACGGCGCGACCGTGTTTCTTGCCAGCGACGCGTCGGCGTATATTACGGGACAGCTGCTGTACGTCGACGGAGGATTCACTGCCAAGTGAGACACCCCTTTGACCACTGTCGAAACGCTGACCTGCAGTCCGAAATTTCTTCAACCGCAATGACCACCTGCTGCAAAAATGAAAGCCCTTGTTTACACCAACCCGAATGAAGTGCAGTTGCTGGAGCGCCCGTATCCGGAATCGGCGGAGGGTGAAGTCGTGCTCAAGATCGATGCAGTCGGCATCTGTGGTTCCGACATGCATGCGTACCATGGCCACGACCCCCGCCGGAAACCAGGTCTCGTGCTTGGCCACGAATTCGCGGGCACCATCGCCGATGGTCCGCGCACGGGCCTGCGTGTCACCGGCAATCCGTTGATTGCCTGCGGCACCTGCGACTACTGCGGGCAAGGCCGCGACAATCTGTGCAGCAATCGCACCATGGTCGGCATGACGCGACCCGGCGCGTTCGCCGAGTTCATGTCGATTCCGGCGCAGTGCCTGGTCGAGTTGCCGGACGGGATGGATCCGTTGCGTGCTGCGCTGACCGAACCGGCCGCCACGGCATTGCATGCGCTGAGGCTGTCGATGCGCGCGCTGCACCGACCATTGCCGGAGTGCCGCACGCTGGTGCTGGGGGGGGGCGCGATCGGCCTGCTGTGCGCGCTGCTGTTGCGATCTTATGGCGCGCGCGAGGTCGTTCTGGCCGAGACCAATCCGTTGCGGCGCGCTTCAGCCGAACGTCACGCCGGCTGCAAGACCTATGGTCCGGGGGTTGCTGCCACGGCCTCCGGTGCATTCGACTATGTGATCGACGCGGTCGGCGCCAAAGCCACGCGCAATGCCGCGTTCGAAGCGATCAAGCCCGGCGGCGTGATCATGCACATCGGTTTACAGGACTGGGCGTCGGAGATCGATATGCGCAAGCTCACGCTCGCCGAGGTCACGCTTATCGGCACCTACACGTATACGACCGCGGATCTGCGCGCGACGGTGGCGGCTTTGTACAATAACGTATTCGGCGATCTCGCCTGGGTCGAGGAACGGCGTCTCGACGAAGGTGCTGCTGCATTCGCCGATTTGCATCACGGACGGACCGCAGCGGCCAAAGTCGTGCTGCGGCCGCACTGAACCATCAAGGAGAAGGTTATGTCAAGAATTCTGGCAGGTGCGCTGTTGATAGCGCTGGCTTGGGGCACCGTGGCACGCGCCGAGGTAAGTGAAATCAAGGTCGCCCAGCAGTACGGGATCGGCTATCTGCCGTTGATGCTGATGGAGGAAGGCAAGCTGATCGAAAAACATGCCAAGGCGGCAGGGGTCGACCTCACGGTGGGCTGGGTCAAGTTCTCCGGCGGCAACGTGATGAACGACGCGATCATTTCGGGCGATCTGGCGTTCGCCTCGGGCGGCGTCGCGCCGCTGGTCACGATCTGGGCGCGCACCAGGGGCGCGCTCGACGTCAAGGGTGTCGCGGCGATCAACTCGATGCCGCTGTATCTGAACAGCCGCAATCCAGCAGTGAAGACGGTCAAGGACTTTACCGACAAGGACCGGATTGCCCTGCCCGCGGTCAAGTCGTCGATCCAGGCGGTGACCTTGCAAATGGCGGTGGAAAAGGAGTTTGGGCCGGGCAGCTTCGCCAAGCTCGATGCGCTGACCGTGACCCGCTCGCACCCCGACGCCCAGGCGGCGCTGCTCTCCAATACCGAAATCAATGCGCACTTTTCGTCGCCGCCGTTCCAGTACCAGCAATTGCGGCGGCAGGATATCCACACGGTGCTCAATTCGTATGAGGTGCTGGGCGGGCCGGCGACCTTCAACCTGGTCTGGACGACGAGCAAATTCGTCCGGGACAATCCCAAAATTTACGCGGCATTCGTCAAGGCGCTCGAGGAAGCCACCGCGACGATCAACGCCAACAAACAGGCGGCGGCCGAAGCGTATCTACGGCTGTCAAAGGACAAGGACAGCGTGCAGGAGATTCTCGCCATGCTGAACGACCCGAAGATCGTTTTCACGCTGACGCCGCAAAACATGATGAAGTATGTCGATTTCATGTTCAAGGTTGGGAGCATCAAGGTCAAGCCCGATTCCTGGAAGGACATGTTCTTTCCCAATGCCCACACGCTTGCCGGAAGCTGACGCGGTGAGTGAGGCGCTGCTCGAGGTCCGCGGCGTCACGCTGCAATACAAGACCCGCGAGCATCTGGTCACGGCGACGTACCGGGTCGACTTCCAGGTCCTGCGCTCGGACCGGTTTGTGCTGCTTGGGCCCTCGGGCTGCGGCAAGTCGACGCTGCTGAAAGCCGTCGGCGGTTACATGGCGCCGACTGAAGGCGAGATCACATTGAAGGGACGCCGTGTCGATCGGCCGGGACCGGACAGGATGATGGTGTTCCAGGAGTTCGATCAGTTGCTGCCGTGGAAGACCGTGAAGCAGAACGTGATGTTTCCGCTGCAGGCCAGCGGCAAGCATTCCGCGCGCGACGCCGAAGCGAAGGCCATGCAATATATCGACAAGGTCAACCTGGCCAAGTTCGCCGACAGCTATCCGCATACGCTCTCCGGCGGCATGAAGCAGCGGGTGGCGATCGCGCGCGGCATGGCGATGGAGCCCGACATACTGCTGATGGACGAACCGTTCGCCGCGCTCGATGCGCTGACCCGGCGCAAGATGCAGGAAGAACTGCTGCAGCTTTGGGACGACACCCGCTTCACGGTGCTGTTCGTCACGCACTCGATCGCCGAGGCGATCACCATCGGCAACCGGATTCTCTTGCTCTCGCCGCACCCGGGACAGGTCAAGGCCGAACTCGACAGCGTGCCGCGGGGAATGGCCAGCGCCGAGGCGGCCAAGGTGCTCGAATCCCGGATTCACGACCTGCTGTTCGTGGACGCAATCGAAGCGGAGGCGCCACATGTTTGAGCGGCCTGAACGATTGCAACTGCCGCACGAGGCGTCGGCATTCGGCATCGTCGAAAAGCCCCTGTCCACCTGGGAGCGGCTCTACAATCGCGGCGCCCTACGCAAGACGGCGGTGCTGATCCTGCTGGCCGTGATCTGGGAGATTTACGCGCGCTTGCTGAACAACCCTTTGCTGTTTCCGACGTTCGTCGACACCGTCAAGGCTTTTATCGAGGGCATCGCGACCGGCGGGTTGCTGGGCAAGGCGTGGTTCTCGATCCGCATCCTGCTGGTCGGCTACAGCATAGGCATTGTGTGCGCGGCGTTGCTGACTGCGTTCGCGATATCGTCGCGTATTGGCACCGATTTTCTGGAAACATTAACCTCGATGTTCAATCCGTTGCCGGCCATCGCGCTGCTGCCGCTGGCGCTGATCTGGTTCGGGTTGGGGCCGGGCAGCCTGATATTCGTGCTGATCCATTCGGTGCTGTGGGCGGTTGCGCTGAACACCCATTCCGGCTTTCTGTCGGTGTCGAATACGCTGCGCATGGTCGGGCGCAACT
>PLYG01000132.1 GCA_003153335.1 Betaproteobacteria bacterium
ACGGCTACAGCGTCGTCTTCGCCGGACGTCGCGCCAAGCCGCTCGAGCAGGCGATCGCCGAAGCGGGCGCCGGACCGGGCCGGGCACTCGCCGTACCCACCGATGTCGGCAACCCCGAGTCGGTACGCAATCTGTTCGCGCGAACGAAGGAAACCTTTGGGCGGCTCGACGTGCTGTTCAACANNTGAAAGACCAGACGCCGCGCGGCGGGCGCATTATCAACAACGGCTCGATTTCCGCGCACGCACCGCGTCCCAACTCCGCGCCCTACACTTCGACCAAGCATGCGATCACCGGACTGACCAGGTCGACATCGCTCGACGGCCGCAAGCACGATATCGCCTGCAGCCAGATCGACATCGGCAACGCGGGCACCGACATGGCCGCGCGGATGGCCAAGGGCGTGCCGCAGGCCAACGGCCAGATCGCCGTCGAGCCGCTGATGGATGTCCAGCACGTCGCCAGCGCAGTGGTCTACATGGCCGGGCTCCCGCTCGACGCCAACGTGCAGTTCATGACCATCATGGCGACTAAGATGCCGTTTGTCGGCCGCGGCTGAGCGCGGCGCGACGCGGACCGGACGTGGCGAAGCCGCCAGCTTTTCATCGGCCGGCATCGGCGTGGAGCGCTGTCATCGCGCGAGTCGCAGCTTGGCCGGCATTCGCCCAAAAAGAATTCGCGCTTGGCCGATGGAAAACGGCGCTTTTGTTTTGCGCGGCCTGCGCGACAGCGGCATCGCCGACCGGCTGTGGCGGCGGAGGCGGTGGATCATCGTCTTCGACCCCAGCTCCGCCCACGCCGCCACCCGCGACGCAGTTGCCCGACCCGCNNGACGGCACGGGCCAGACTGCGGGCCTCTATCTCAACGCGGAGGTCGAACCTTCGCTCGCCGTCAATCCGCGCGACCCGAACAATCTCATCGGCGTGTGGCAGCAGGATCGTTGGGCCAGCGGCTCGGCGCGCGGCATCGTCACCGGCGTGTCCTTTGACGGCGGCGCGACCTGGCAGCAGCAGCCGATGCCGTTTTCCCGCTGCGCCGGCGGCATGCCTGCAAACGGAGGCGACTACGCCCGCGTCAGCGATCCCTGGGTGACGATCGCGCCCGACGGCGTCGCGTACCAGAATGCGCTGGCAAGCACCGGGGGGTCGTTCCAGCCGGGCTCGGCCAACGCACTGCTGGTGAGCCGGTCGATGGACAGCGGCCGGGCGTGGAACAATCCGGTGGCGCTGATCACCGACGGCCAGGCATTTTTCAACGACAAGAATTCAATCGCCGCGGACCCGACCGACGCGCGTTTTGTGTACGCTACGTGGGACCGCCTGCCGCAAGTGGGCGATTCCGGTCCTGCGTACCTCGCGCGCAGCGTCGATCATGGTGTCACCTGGGAAACCGCGCGCCCGATCTACGACGCAGGACCGTCCGGGCAAACGATCAACAACCAGATCGTCGTGCTGCCCGACGGCACGCTGCTCGATTTCTTTACCCAGCTCGACACCGCGCTGAACCGGACCGTTACGGCGTCGATCGGCGTGGTGCGTTCGGCGGACAAAGGCAGCACATGGTCGCAGCGGATCAAGATCGCCGACGTTGCTTCGGTCGGCACGCGCGATCCGGAAGCGGGCACGCGGGTGCGTGATGGAACCAATCTCGGTTCCATCGCCGTCAGCCCACAGGGCGCGCTGCATGTCGTATGGCAGGATGCGCGCGCGACAAACGGCGCGCGCGACAACATTCTGCTATCGCGCTCCACCGACGGCGGCCTGACCTGGTCGGCCCCCGCGCGGATCAACGCGGACCCTACCGTGCCGGCCTTCACTCCGACCGTAGCGGTCCGCGCCGACGGCATGATCGGTGTCACCTACTACGATTTCCGCAGCAATACGGCGAATGCACAGACGCTGCTCACCGACTACTGGCTGATACGCTCGACTGACGGCGTGACGTGGCGCGAAAGCCGGGTGGCCGGCCCGTTCGATCTGGCCATCGCACCGGACGCCAATGGCCTGTTCCTGGGCGACTATCAATCGTTGATCAGCATCGGCAATGTATTCGTGCCGTTCTTCGCGCAATCCAGCAACGGGGATTTGACCAACCGCACCGACGTGTATGCGGTGATCGCACGCAACGCGTCGGCCGGTGCGGCAGCGGCAGTCCCGGCGACAAAACGGGCGAGCGATGCAGGCAATGCGGTCGCAGAGTACCGCGCGGAGGTTGCGCCGGCCATTCCGATGACAAAGCAATTACAGCGCGCCGTGCACGACAATATTGTGCAAATGATGGAACAGCGGGTCCCGGGCTGGAGCCGGCGGGGCGCGCCCGAAGCCCCTGCGCCGAACTGATACCGGGCGAGGCCCATGGGTGTCTGACGCTCATTTGAGTGCCTTGTAACGGAGCCGGTGCGGACGCGCGCCTTCCTCGCCCAGGCGTTTCTTTTTGTCTTCTTCGTAGTCGTGATAATTGCCGTTGTAGAACACGACTTGCGAATCGCCTTCGAATGAAAGGATATGGGTGGCAATGCGGTCGAGGAACCAGCGATCATGGGAAATGACCAGGATGCAGCCGGCGAATTCGAGCAATGCGTCTTCGAGCGCGCGCAGCGTTTCCACGTCCAGATCGTTCGACGGTTCGTCGAGCAACAGCACGTTGCCGCCTGAGNNGCGAGTCGCGCGACTGATCGACGTAAGCCAGTTGCACCGTGTGGCCGATGACGACTTCGCCCTTGTCCGGCTTTTCCGTGCCCGCAATCATCCGGAACAGGGTGGACTTTCCGGCGCCGTTCGGACCGATGATGCCGACGATGGCGCCGGGCGGAACCTGGAACGACAAGTCATCGATCAGCAACCGGTCCCCATAGCCCTTGGACACGCCTTTGAATTCGATGACCGAATCGCCCAGCCGTTCGGCGACCGGAATGAATATTTCCAGTGTCTCATTGCGCTTCTGGTATTCCTCCGAACTGAGTTCCTCGAAACGGGCGAGCCGCGCCTTGCTTTTCGCCTGGCGGCCTTTGGGATTCTGGCGCACCCATTCGAGTTCCTTCTTGATCGTTTTCTGGCGCGCGGATTCCGACGACTCCTCCTGCTTTAACCGCGTGTTCTTCTGTTCCAGCCACGAGCTGTAATTGCCTTTCCATGGGATGCCCGAGCCGCGATCGAGTTCGAGTATCCATTCGGCGGCGTTGTCCAGAAAGTAACGGTCATGTGTCACCGCCACCACGGTGCCTGGAAACTTGGCCAGGAATTGCTCGAGCCAGTCGACGCTTTCCGCATCGAGGTGGTTGGTCGGTTCATCGAGCAGCAACATATCGGGCCTGGACAGCAACAGGCGACACAGCGCGACGCGGCGCTTTTCGCCGCCGGAGAGCTTGGCGATCGGCGCGTCCCAGGGCGGCAGGCGCAGTGCATCGGCGGCGACTTCCATCTGTACTTCCGTGGTATTACCGTCGCCGGTGGAGATAATGGCTTCGAGCCGCGCCTGCTCGGCGGCGAGCTGATCGAAGTCGGCATCGGGCTCGGCATACGCGGCGTACACCGCGTCCAACAGCTTCTTGGCTTCGAGCACTTCGCCCAGGCCCTGCTCTACCGCTTCGCGCACGTTCTGTTTCGGGTCGAGATGGGGCTCCTGCTCCAGAAAGCCGATTTTCAGGTTGGGCATAGGCGTGGCCTCGCCCTCGATCTCTGTGTCGATTCCCGCCATGATCCGCAGCAGGCAGGACTTGCCCGAACCGTTGAGACCGAGCACGCCGATCTTGGCGCCGGGGAAGAATGAAAGCGAAATATTCTTGAGGATCTGCCGCTTGGGCGGGACGATCTTGCCCACGCGGTTCAT
>PLYG01000558.1 GCA_003153335.1 Betaproteobacteria bacterium
GTGACCCTGCGTTACCGCGAACTCTCCTTGCGCGCGATGAGCGTGATTTGCTGGCGGCCGGCGCCGTCGATCAGCAAACGCAGGTCCCCTCCGACCAACTGACCCAGCGCGCCCAGCCGGCAACGGCCGGTGTCGTGATGGGTGAAGCACAGTTGCACGCGTGTTCCATCGACGCGGCCCGAGGCATCGGTGTAGNNAATCGCCCATGTCCCAGTCGTGCGATACAATGCGCGTGCCTGGGCGCAACTTGAGCAACTCGGGCCGCAGCTTGAGATTGACATCCGGCAGCAAGTACATGGTGATGACGCTCGCCTGAGACAGATCTGTCGCGAACAAGTCCTGCACGGCAAAGCGGGCACGCTCGGCGACGCCCGCCTTCTTCGCATTGTCGTTGCTCAATGCAACGAGCGCAGGATCGATCTCCACGCCCATCCCGCGCGCGCCGAACTTCCCGGCGGCCGTGATGACGATCCGCCCATCACCCGATCCCAGGTCGAGCACGAAGTCCCGCGGGGTCACGGCGGCGAGCGAGAGCATCGCCTTGACCACTTGCTCGGGTGTCGTAACGTAGGGCACGTCGAGATCGGGTCCGGTCTGGGCCGCGAGTGGCGCGGCGAACGCGAGTACGAGCGAACACAGCGCGCGCGGACCAAGCCGCTGACGGACATTACCGACCATGCTCAATCCCCCTCTACGATTGCTTCCTGCACCCGGCCATCCGCGCGGCCACCGCAAAGCGCGTCAGCTCTCCCTGTTTACCGCGATGACGTTGCGCGCCGCAAGCTCCACGATCCTTGTCTCGTCGTAGCCGAGGCGTTCGGCCAGCACTCCGGCTGTATGCTGCCCCAGGAGCGGCGGCGCGCTGTGGTACTCGAGGGGCGTCTGCGAAAACTTTAGCGGATTGACCACCTGGGGCACGGTCCCCGACAGCGGATGCGGCAGGTCGATCCGCATCTGGCGATGGACGACTTGGCGGTCGGCGAACACCTGATCGAGGCGGTTGATCGGGCCGCACGGCACCTGCGCCCCATCGCACGCGCTGGTCCATTCCCGCGTGGTCCGGCCCTTGATCAGCGCGGCGACGATGGGCACCAGGATCTCGCGATGGCGCACGCGATCGGCGTTGCGCCTGAACCGCGGGTCGTCGCCCAAGTCCGGCCGGTTGGCGATCTGGCAGAACTTTTCGAATTGTCCATCGTTGCCGACCGCCAGAATCACGTGGCCATCCGAAGTCGGAAAGGCCTGATAGGGAACGATGTTGGCATGCGCGTTACCCATGCGCCCCGGCACCACGCCCGAAATCAGATAATTCATGTTCAGATTGGCGATCATCGCGACCTGCGTGTCGAGCAGCGCCATGTCGATATGCTGACCCACGCCGGTGCGGTCGCGATGCATCAGCGCGGCCTGGATGCCTACGGTCGCATACAGTCCCGTCATAATGTCGGAGACCGCCACGCCGACCTTTTGCGGCCCGCCGCCGGGCAGATCGTCGCGTTCACCGGTCACGCTCATCAGCCCACCCATTCCCTGGATCATGAAGTCGTAGCCCGCGTTGTTGGCGTACGGCCCGGTCTGGCCAAAGCCGGTGATCGAGCAGTAGACGACTTTGGGGTTGGCGCCGCACACCGAATCGTAGTCAAGGCCGTATTTTTTTAGACCCCCCACCTTGTAGTTTTCGATCATCACGTCAGCCTGCGCCGCGAGCGCCAGCAGGATCGCCTGTCCCTCCGGTTGCGTGAAGTCGACCGCCACCGATTGCTTGTTGCGATTGACGCCGAGGTAGTAGGCCGCCTCGCCGGTCTCAACGCCGTCCTTGTCTCTGAGAAACGGTGGCCCCCAGCCGCGCGTATCGTCGCCGCGCGCCGGGTGCTCGATCTTGATGACCGTCGCCCCCAGGTCGGCGAGGATCCGTCCCGCAGCCGGGCCGGCGATCGAACTCCCAAGTTCAAGGACGCGGATTCCATCGAGTGACGGGCGGAACGAGGTCACGAGGCGCGACTTTCGCGAAGGCGACCCAAATGCATGCGCCCTCCCCGGCCGTCGACGCGGTCATGCTCGAAGCGCGCGCCGGTTCGCTGGCGAAGCGCTCGATCAAAACGACTGCGAAGGTCGCCGGCATCCGGTTGGCGATCGGCTGCATGGATCTCACCACGCTCGAAGGCAAAGACTCGCACGGGCGCATCCGGTCGCTCTGCGCAAAAGCGCTTCATCCGGCGCCGCATTTGCCCGACGTGCCGAGCGTGGCCGCGGTCTGCGTCTATCCGAATCTCGTGCCGGCCGCCAAGGAAGCACTGCGCGGAACCAGCGTCAAAGTTGCGTCGGTCGCGACGGCGTTTCCGAGCGGTCAGTCTTCTATGGAAGTAAAGCTTGCGGACACCGCGGCCGCGATAGCGGCGGGCGCGGACGAAATCGACATGGTTATCGATCGCGGTGCATTTCTTTCGGGCTACTACCGCGCAGTGTACGACGAAATCGTCGCGATAAAAGCAGCGTGCGGGCCGGTGCATTTAAAAGTTATTCTTGAAACCGGCGAGCTCGGAAGCTATGACGCAGTTCGGCGGGCGAGCGATCTCGCGCTCGAAGCCGGCGCGGATTTCATCAAGACCTCCAC
>PLYG01000439.1 GCA_003153335.1 Betaproteobacteria bacterium
GCGCATCGCCCGCGATCAGCCCGCCACCCACCAGCGAGGTCGAGCTCATGTCGCTGGGCAGCGCCGATTTGCCGTTGCCGTTTTCTTGGCGCTTCACGAAGGTATCGACCACGCTCGCGAACACGCCGCCCGCGGCGAACCATGCCGATGTCAGCAGGTTGACGAAGCCGCCGAACGAGGACGCATAGGGCGACGGCAGGATGGCGGCATCGAGCGCGAAGTCGGTGGCGAAGCCGGCGCGGCTACCGGCGATCCACTGCTGGTAGCGCTGGTTCGCCTTGATCCGCTGGCGCAGCAGTTGCGTCACCAGGCCGATGGCGACGCCGATCCAGATGGCGGTGCGTTGATAGGGTTTGTCGTCAGTGAGGCTGCGCAAGGCGCCGACGAATTTGTAGGTCATCGCCGAGGTCCACTTTTCGGGCTGTTGGTCGGCAGCGAGCACGGTCTGGTCGAGGTTGAGCACCGGATATGCGGTCATGAATAATTTGGCGAATACCACCGCCATGATGGCGCCCATGACGATTCCCGCCACCTGGAAGCGGAACTGGATGACGCGATTGGTGCCGAGGCGCCAGCCGGTGGAGCGATCCTGCTGCATGTCGACGGCCTCCGAGGTGGCAACCAGCAGCACCGTGGCCGCCAACAGGCCGACGATGGGATCTTTCAAACCAAACGCCGCCATCAGCACCACGGTGACCACGAAGGCTGAGGAGATCGGGTTCGAATCCACCATGCCGGTGGAGATGCCATTGACCATCGCGAATACAAACGTCAGCAGCACCGCGAAGGTGAGATAGCCGGCCGGGACATTGAGCATTTGCGAACCGACGACGACGATCGCCACCCCCCAGAATACCACCCAGGCGATGAGGCGGCCCATGTTGGTTTTTTTCCAGTCCTCTTCCTCGACCTTCGGCGCATTCGCGGCCTCGCGCGATCGCTTCCACGCGCGCCAGAGAATCTGCGACACATCCACCAGCGCCGCACCCATGATCAAGCCAAGCGCGATCAGGAATGTGATCTTGCGGAACGGTTCGCCGGCCTTCAGCCAGCCGATGGAAATGAAATAGGGAATCAGCGCCCAGCCCACCAGTCCGCCAACAAGGGCAGCGATGCCAATGCGCGCGCCGACGATCATGCCCGCGCCGAAGGTGGAGGTGGAGAGATCGATCGCCCCCAGGACCGCAATCTTGGCGGCGCCGATGCCGCCGGCGATGCCGAGCGCCATGCCGCCGAACAGGCGCGACACCGATTGTTTCAGCAACACCGGATCGGTGAGCGCACGCAGGATGTTGGCGACCGCGAGGCCGGAAGGGAAGGTGAGTTTCAGGCGATCCACCAGGATGGGTGTGTACAACATGCCGACGCCGACGCCAAACATGCCGATGCACATCATGTAGAGAATCAGCACCCAGGTCGGTGGCTGCGGCAGCCCCAGCCACACCATCGCCTGAATCACCACCGCCATCCCACTCATGCCGGCCACCGAGGCAGCCGTAGTCTGGATGTAGTTGGCGCCGTGCTTGCCCTCGGCGCCATATCCATAAGTGACGACCGAACCCAGAATCCCGGCCAGCACCTGCCCGCCGACAAAAAAGCCCAGCGAAAAATTCATGTACGACGCCGTCACGCCACCGAGCGGGCCCAGTATCAGGATGCCGACAATGCCGAGCAGCGCGTAGTATTTCCAGGTGCCGAGCGCCGGGAGCCAGCGCCAGCGCGGAGCGGAGGGGGCGATGGCGGCGGGAGGGGTCTTCGTCATGATTCGCCTTTATATGAAATTACGCTTGGTGCAGAGTCGAATCACTTTAGGGGATAGGAAATCCAGATGCACAACCCCGAGTGTCCCTGACCGCTTCACCCCGGTCAATGCCAATTGTCGCCGGTAATCCTCGAAAAAAACAATCTGTATTTCGCCTCGCCGACGCGTAGCGGCAAGAAGTTGTCGAATCAGCGCTGACAACCGGGTGCTCTTTGAGTCCAACGCACAACCGTATCCAGCACGAGGCGGAGGTTGCTCGTCACCAGGCGCGGCGCCGGTGAGGCCGGCTGCGCCTCGCAGAAAATCACGGCGAGAGGTTTCTGGTGTCATGTCATGGCTCTTTCCTGTTCATTCTTGCGCCAGCAGGTCGGCGAGCCGGCCGGCGTCGCCCAGCGATTCGAGTCCCAGCACCGCGTCGCGCAGCGCCTCGGCGCGTGTCTGCGGCAGGGCGTGACCGGCGAGCTTGTCGAATTTTTTGACGATGTCGGCAGTGCTGGCGAAGTTCTTTTCGCTGCCGCGCGCTGATTCCCTGGCGCACTCCAGGCGCTCGCCGTTTTTCAGCGCGACCTCCACGCGAACCATGTGGCGGAATGTCGCCCCTTTCGCGGTGATGGCGTCGTCGTGCCGGACATCCACCTTTTCCGCCAGGGCCATACGCGCCGGATCGGCAACAATCGCGTCACTGAACTGTTCGACAAAGCAGTCCCCTTCAAGCAGCAGGGTGGCGACGCAAAACGGCAGATTGAGTTGCGCCGAGGTGAGTCCTTGCGGGCGATATTTCCACCCCACATGGTCCATCGTCACCTGCGAGGCGAACACGGTGATGCGCTCGACGTCGCTCGCGCCAAACCGGCGCCGGCCTTGCAGCTCGCGCAGCGCGTCCAGCGTGGTGTGATTGCTGCCGACGCAGGCGTAGAACTTGAGCGCCACGCCCAAGGTCTGCCAGACTTCGCCGAATCCCGCGGTGAGTTCGGCCAGGTTGAAGCGATTGGTCGAGCGTGAAAACGTGGTGCAAAAGCCGCCGTACGGGGATTCGAGCACGTTCTCGATGCCGGTGAATCCGCGCTCGGCCAACAGCGCACCGTACAGGCCGCTTTGCGATGATCTTCCCGCATGCATGCGCTTGACCATCGCGCCGTACTGCGCCGCCATCAGGCCCGCCGCCTGCGTGCCGCCGATGCCGAGCGCGTGGACGGTCTTGCCGGCGTCGAGCCCGAGGCCGCGCGCCGCGCCGGCCGCTGCCGAAAACACGCCGAGGGTGGCGCCCGAGTGCCAGCCCTGACCAATGTGCTCGGGCCCCATGCACAAGCCGACGCGCGGGCCGATTTCGTAGCCGGCTACGGCGGCGGTAAGGAATTCCCGGCCGTTCAGGTTGCGGCGCAGCTCGGCGATGGCGATCAGCGCCGGCAACACCACCGCACCCACATGCAGTACGCCGGCGCGATGCACGTCATCGAGCTCGAAGCCCTGCACCTGGGTGCCGTTTACCAGGGCAGCGTGAGGTGCGGACAGGCGCTGCCGCGTGCCCCAGACGGCGCAGCTTCCGTCGCGGTCGAGTTTGGCGAGTGTCTGTTGCAGGATGCGGCACCACTCGAGATGCGCGCCGTACAGCGCGCAGCCGAGCGCATCCAGGATCAGCAGCTTGATGCGCTCGCGCACTTCCGCCGGAATCGCCTCGTATCGCAGGCCGGAGACGAAGCGGGCGATGCCGCTCGTGTGGGGATTGTCTTGCGCTGTTTCGGTCACGCTGTCATTCGCTCCATTTTGATCCGCCCATCGCGGATCACCTTGCCCATGCGGGCGAGTTCATTCTTGATGTATGCCGCGAATTCCTCCGGCGTGCCGCCGATGGCTTCGGCGCCTTCGCTGGCGAGGTGTTCGCGCACTGCCGGTTGATTCAGCGCCTTCACGGTTTCGGCGTTGATCTTCATCACGATCTCGCGCGGCGTGCCGGCCGGCGCGAGCAGCCCGTACCAGGACCCCGCTTCCAAGCCGGGTAGCCCCGACTCCGCGATCGTGGGAACGTCGGGCAGAAGCGGAGAGCGCATTTTGCCGGTTACCGCGAGCGCGCGCAGCTTTCCTCCCTTGATGTGGGGCACGATCGCGACCATGCTGCTGAACATCAGTTGCACCTCGCCCGAGAGCAGATCGCCCAGTGCCGGGCCCAGTCCCTTGTAGGCTACGTGCACCATTTTCACACCCGCCATGGACTCGTACATTACGGCCGCGAGGTGTGCCGAGCTGCCGTTGCCATTGGAGGCGTAGTTGAGTTTTCCCGGCTGAGCCCTGGCCAGTGCGGCGAATTCATGGATGGTTTTGGCGGGCACGGCAGTGTTTACCACCAGCACCGACGGGGCCGACGCGATCAGC
>PLYG01000007.1 GCA_003153335.1 Betaproteobacteria bacterium
CGACAGTATCAAAACGGAACTTCAGGCTAACGAGGGACGCGATCGCACCGTTTCTATCCGCGCGGGGATATTCGGTACTAAAGGATGAGCGCACCGTCACCGGCACCGCAACCGAGCAGTTCGTCACCGCCCGTTCTCCTGACGGTCAAGTATCAAAGATGCGCGTACGACTTTGCTGGCGGCGCGAGGGGCGTAAACCGGGAGAACGGAAGTATTCCGCGGCACAGTTGCGTGCGCGACTGCGCGGGGATTGGGAAGACACGCTACGCTACATAGTCAGCCGCGATCAAGATCATGGCAATACCCATAATCTCATCGTCCAACGGGACGGGGCCACCATTGTTTACGCGGCGCTCATACCTAGGAATGCGTTGATGCCGATTTGGCTTCGCCAACGCGACGTGAGTGCCGAGTTACGCCAGCGTGGGTTGATGGGACGCATTACCAAGAACCACGCCGAGAACGGCTCCAGTCCGACGATATGGCTGCAAGATGATCGGACTCCAGATGCCCACGAAGTCGCCGACGCTCTATGGAGTTGGCCAGGCGTCCTGGATCTAGCCAAACTTATGCCGCAATCCCCAGTCAGCGACGACGACACATTCGATGACTGCCCAGCGCCAGATCATTCATTGTTAGGGAGTGACGGGGCGGCGCGACGTACAGTCATCCGCTCTGAGGTAAAGCGCGACCACCGCGTGCGTCGGGCAGTTCTAGACCGTACGACCACGTGCGAGCGCGAGGGTTGTACGGCAGTGCGAGATTACGTCGGATTCCTTGACGTTCATCACATCCTGGGCGTCGAGAAGGGAGACCGGGTGTGGAACTGCGTTGCGCTCTGTCCAAATTGCCATCGCGACGCGCATTTCGCGCCCGATGCAGACGACCTGAATCAACGGATGCTTGAGTACGCCGAGCAGTTCAAGTCGGGTGCGTCTTCCTAAACCGCGAGCGATCCACGCAACGACGGCACCGAAACCGCACATAACACCGCAATGCCGCACGTGCTTTTCAGGCCTTGGGTTGGAGAGAACTACGAAGCAGCAGTAAGACGTCGACGCGTCTTGTTCATGGGGGCAGCCAGTGATTGTTACGGGGTTAGTGATCGATACGCCGTGGATTCGAAAGATCCTCATTGGCGTGAAGACGTGGGAGATTCGGAGCAAGCCAAACTCTCGCTCGGGCCGCATTGCGCTATGCGAGAAAGGAGGACCGATCGTTGCCACCGCGACCATCGGACCATCGATAGGGGTGGCCGCCGGCGACTTCGATCAATACTTCAACAAACACCAAGTTCCTGCGGTGGATCTTCGCTCTTTCTACGGCGACAGACCGGTATACGCTTGGCCGCTGTCGGACATTCGAAAAATCGATCCGCCGATTCGGTAAAAGCACCCCGGCGGCGGATCGTGGGTCAAACTGTCTGTCGATAACGTCTCCGACTTTCAGCGACTCCAGCGCGAAGGTTAGCCCACCTATCGGTCATACCAGACATCCAAGCTCTGCTTGCGACAGGTCGCGCAAGCGGTACCTGCCGATAGGGTTTAGAGGGACACAATATCAGGAAGACTCGAACGCCAAGCGCGTGGTGGCCACAATGGTGAAACTTTGATCCAGTGTCGCAAGCGTCCGTGATCCAGAGCATCACCAAGTGGTGGCCGACGGTGCAGTGGGCATCCCTCAGATGTTAGGGAAACAGCAACGTTGGACAATGCGATCGGCCGCTATGGACCCTAACCGGCCAGTCGCTTTGCTCGATTGCGGACATTGGACGCCGCAGCAACTGGCACTGCGGCGTGCATCGATCCTCGCTGGGGAGTGGCCGCCCAACTACCACCGGAGATCGAATTCGATCAGCGCCTGACCTGGTGACCAGCTACTGCTGGCTCGGGCTGGGCGCCTCTGCGTCTTTGGCGCGCCGCGGCGCGGGTTTTGGGTGCGGCGGCGAGCAGCTGGCCACGGTACGCCGGTGCCGGGCGCAAGCACGGGGTTTTCGGGCGGGATTTTCGGGCGGTTGACACGGGTGCCGCGGCCGCCGATACTCGGCGTAGGGTGGTTGAATTGCCTAGCCTCTATCCTTCGACTCCAACCCCGAGTTTCCGAATGTCGACCTCAAAGAGATTCTTACTGATGCGTTAGGCCAAAACCTCGTCGAGTGGCAGCCTGATCGCACCAAACGGGCACGAGTTCAAACGACACTGATTGGAGTGCACGCAAGACAGCACTTTGGTTCGGCGAGGCCTCAGACCTTCCAGAGTTTCACCGCGAAGAAGCCAGAAAAATAGTCGTCGATGAATAGCGCCGTCATGACGCGATGGCCATGCGAGAGCTGAGCCGGGGGGCGGTACAATAGCCCCAATGATTGACTCGGCCAATGACTCGATCGAGGCCAGTGCTTTCGCGCCCCGCTGCCTGTCCATCGATCTCGAAGTGGGCGTGCGCGACGGGCGCATCCACCGCTTCGCCGCCGTGCGGGGCGACACGGGGCAGTCCTTCGTATTCCAAAAAGGGGATTTGGCAGCAGCGCTCGCCAAG
>PLYG01000422.1 GCA_003153335.1 Betaproteobacteria bacterium
TCGGTGATCTCAAGTTCCAGCCGGTCCGGCGCCAGCCCCGAATTGCGTAGCGCTTCGCCGATGGTGGCCAGCAGCACCGGGCTCTTGAACTGTGACGGCGACAGGTTCACCGCCACTTTCATCCGCTCGGGCCACGAACACGCCTCCGCGCAGGCCGCCCGCAACACCCATTCGCCGANNGCACGATCAGCCCGGTATCCTCGGCGATTGGAATGAACTCAGCCGGCGAGACCATGCCGCGAGTGGGATGATGCCAGCGGACCAGCGCCTCGAAGCCGCAGGCGCGGCCGGTGCCGAGGTCGATCAGCGGCTGGTAGTAAAGCTCGAACGCGTCGTTGGCGATGGCGTGGCGCAAATCCAGCTCGATCGCGTGCCGCGCCTGCAGGCGTGCGTCCATGCCGGGTTCGAAGCAGCGATAGGCGCCGCGGCCGTCGAGCTTGGCGCGATACAGCGCGAGATCGGCGTGCTTCAGCAGCGCGTCCGCGGTGGCGCCGTCGGTGCCGGCGATGGCGATGCCCAGACTGGCGCCGATCAGCACGCGGTGCTGGTCGAGCTGGAACGGTTCTCCAAGTGTGCGCACGATCCGTCCGGCCAGCTCCGCCGCGTCGTTCGGTTCGGAAACGCCCGCCTGCACGACGGCAAACTGGTCGCCGCCGAGCCGCGCCACCGTGTCGGTCTCGCGCACGCAGGCCTGCACGCGCTCCGCCGCGGCGCGCAGCAGGCGGTCGCCGATCGGATGGCCGAACGTGTCGTTGACCGATTTGAAGTGATCAAGGTCGATGAACAGCACCGCGAAGCCGATGCCGCGGCCGAGCTCCGACAGCTCGTGATCGAGGCATTCGCGGAAGCGCACGCGGTTGGGCAGGCTGGTGAGCGCGTCGTGCCGCGCCAGGAAGCTGATGCGGGCCTCGGCCGCGCGCCGTTCGGTGACGTCCTCGTAGGTGGCGACCCAGCCGCCGCCCTCCATCGGTTCGTGCGAGATCGCCACCACGCGGCCGTCGCTCAGTTCCTGCAACTGCGTGCCGGCCTGGCGCTGCGCCACGAATTCCATGCGTGCGGCGTAGAGCGAGTCGATGCCGTCCTCGGCGTGGTTGCCGGCGGCGACGCTGAGCTGCAACATTTTTCGAAACGTCAGGCCCGGGCGCACCATTTCGGGGTCGAGCCGGTACAATTCCGCGAACTGCCGGTTGGACACCAGCAGCCGCTGCTCGGCGTCGTACAGGCACAGGCCCTGCGACATGTTGCTCAGCGCCGCGTCGAACAGCCTGATGGTCCTGGTCAGCGCCGCCTCGCGCTGCTTCTCCACGATGGCGCCCCTGCACAGGAACGCCATCAGCAGCTTGCCGCGGATGGTGACCAGGCGCGCCGCGATGCGTTGCGATGCGCGCCAGGCCCATGCGAGGGGAAGCAGCGATTTTTGCCCGGCGGCGGTCGAGGCGGCATTCACGCAGGGAAACTGTGCCAGCAAATGTTAAGGCCACCTTTGTTTCGACAGCATTTCTTAACGGCTTCACCTGTTCTTTACGGCAGCCGCCAGCGCGGGGATCGGGCGTTCCGGATGCACGAACAGCCACAGGATCGCGCCGGCGATCGCCGATAGCGCGATGCCGAGCAGGGCGCCGATTGCCCTGGGAGCTTGCGCGGCGCGAAACACGTTTGGCGTATATTTCTTGTTAAGCCCGGACGAGCACACTGGGGTCCCGCAAAACGCGAGGAGATCCGTGATGCCGCCAGGACCTGACGATGCCAACGCAATGGCCCGCGATGCAACCGATGCAAACCACGCGATGAAGGAATTAGCCGAGACAAAGAGCTTTCTGGATACCATACTCCGGAGTTCCATTCGATATTCGATCATTGGAAAGGACCTCGGCCACCGGATCATTTCGTGGAACGAAGGTGCACGGCGAAACTACGGGTATGAGGCGAATGAGGTACTGGGCCTCTCTTCGGATATTCTTCACACGAAGGAGAACCTGGAGTCCGGCGCCGCCCATGAGTTCATGAAAGCCGCCCTTGACAATGGGTCGGCCGAACATGAGTTCGAGCGCGTCCGCAAGGACGGAACGCGCTTCTGGGCGAGCGTTGTCCTCAGCCGCCGCGACAATGCCGCGGGCGAGCCGATCGGCTACCTGGTCATGAGCAGTGACATCTCCGAGCGCAAGCAGGGGGTGGAACAGGCGGAGCAGACCTCGCGCGATGCGCGAAGCCTGATCGAGGCGAGCCTGGATCCGCTGCTGACCATCGATCCCGCGGGAAAGATTACGGACAACAATCAAGCGGCCGAACAATTTGCCGGATACGGCCGCGAGGAACTGATTGGAACCGATTTTTCCCGCTATTTTACCGAGCCGGAGAGGGCGCGCGAGGGCTATCAACGCGTGTTTGCACAAGGCCCGGTCACCGATTACGCTTTGGCCCTGCGCCACCGGGATGGCCATGTAACCGACCTGCTGTGCAACGCCACCGTCTACCGGGACGAGGCGGGAAAGGTATCCGGCGTGTTCGTGGTCGCACGCGACAACTCCGAACGCAAGCGGGTAGAGGAGCGCATGCAGCATCAGGCGCATTACGACGCCCTCACCGGCATTCCGAACCGCGCGCTTTTCTTCGACCGGCTGAGACAGGGGACCATCCTCGCCAAGCGCGAACGGCACGAGCTGGCGCTGCTGTTCCTCGATCTGGACAGGTTCAAAGCGGTGAACGACTCGCTCGGGCACGAGGCCGGCGACGAGGTGCTGAGGCTCGCGGCCTCCAGAATCCGCGGATTGTTGCGCGAGTCCGACACCCTGGCGCGCATAGGGGGGGACGAATTTACCGTGATCCTACCGCGGATTGTCAGCCGTCACGATGCCGCGGAGGTTGCGGCAAAAATTGTCGATGCTCTGGCCGCGCCGTTTGATCTGTCCGATTTGAATGGGTCCAAGCGCGAGGTCACTATCGGTTGCAGCGTCGGCATCGCGATTTTTCCGGTGGACGCTGAAAATGCCGATGACTTGGTCGTGGCTGCAGACGCCGCCATGTACGAGGCCAAACGAAACGGAAGCGGCTTCCGCTTTCGCGGCAGCGGTGAGTTGCCTTTATTAGAGGCCTCCCCGTGAACATAAGGTTTGATCAAAATCAATAGACGCGACGAATGAACTGAGTACATTCAAATCGCAGGTCAATCCGATAGGCCGTTCTTTATTTTAGGGAGACGCCAATGTTAGGACGAGATTCGTTTCGGCCGTATTCGGAGACGTGCTTCGCGTCCGAGGACAGCAGGCGCGCCGTATCCGCACAGCATACGCCCAGGCAAAACCGTCTTCTTGCAGCGCTGCCACTGGAGGATTATGAGCGTCTGCTGCCCGATCTAGAGCCCGT
>PLYG01000064.1 GCA_003153335.1 Betaproteobacteria bacterium
ACCACAACCTGGAGACCGTGCCGCGCCTGTACAAGCGGGCCCGCCCCGGTTCCGACTATCGCCACTCACTGCAATTGCTCAAGGACTTCAAGACGCGATTCCCCGAGGTGCCAACGAAGTCCGGTTTGATGGTGGGCCTGGGCGAGACCGACGATGAGCTCATTCAGGTACTGCGCGACATGCGCGACCACGCGATCGACATGCTGACCATAGGCCAGTATCTGCAGCCGACCGCGCATCATTTGCCGGTGCTGCGCTATGTGCATCCGGACACGTTTGCGATGTTCGAGCGCGAAGCGTACGCGCTGGGCTTCAGGCATGCGGCGGTGGGTGCGTTGGTGCGCTCGAGCTATCACGCCGACCAGCAGGCGCGGCAGGTCCTGGCAGAGGCGTAGGAGCGGAACAACAGTCAGTCTAAGCCCCGGCTTGCCACGGTCGGCCCGTTAGCTGATCGCCAGTTCAAAAATCAACACCTTGACCACACAAATATCGACGGCACCGATTGCCGGATCCCCACACGCGGCTGCGCTGCATCGCCGCGCCCTGCTGCTGATGCTCATCGCCACCTTCCTGTGGAGCATCGCCGGCGTCTTCACCCGCCATCTCGAACACGCGCAAAGCTGGGAAGTCACGTTCTGGCGCAGCTTCTTCGCCGCGATTTTCATGCTGGGTGTACTGCTCTGGACACGCCGGGCTCAAGGTATCCATGGCGCATGGCGGGCGGTGCGCGAAACGGGATGGGCAGGAATCCTCTCTGGCTCGATGTGGGCGACGATGTTCACGTGCTTCATGCTGGCGCTCACCCGCACCACCACCGCGAACACGTTGATCGTCAACTCCCTCGCGCCGTTGTTCGCGGCGGCACTGTCGTGGCTGGTGCTCAAACAGCCGATCGCGCGGCGCACATGGCTGGCCATTTTCATCGCCATCGCGGGAATGGCCTGGATGTTCCAGGCGGGACTCGCCGCCGACGAGGCGGCGTTATCCGGGACCCTGATTGCATTCGGCATTCCGGTCGCATCCGCGATCAATGTGGTCACGCTCAAACGCGTCCGGCACGACGTCGATCTGGTGCCGGCGGTGCTGCTGGGCGCGATTTTTTCGGTGGCGATTGCCTTGCCTTCGGCTATCCCGCTCCAGGCGAGCGCGCATGATGTGGCGATTCTGGGATTCCTCGGCTTTTATCAACTGGGTCTGCCATGCATGCTGATGGTGCGGGCGAGCAGACATCTCGCCGCGCCGGAAATAGCCTTGCTGTCCCTGCTGGAAGTGATCGAGGGGCCGCTGTGGTCGTGGCTGTTTGCCGGCGAAGCGGTTGCCGTGTCGACGTTCACCGGGGGCGTAGTCGTGCTGGCGGCGCTGGTGCTTAATGAAGCCGCCGCATTGCGCGGGTGCGCAAACCCAACGCTGCATCCCGATGGTGCGATGCGCCCGAATCAACCGCCGCGCGCTGCCACCAACGACTAGTTGACGGTACTCGTCGCCTTGGTCGGGTAGTTGACCCAGTAAACTGAAACACCGACCGCGCGCGCGGCGGTTTCGATTCGCGCGACTTTCGCGAAATCGATGTTCGACTGATACTCCGGCACAACCGAAGCGCAGCCCGACAACAGGACGGCTCCCGCTGCCAACGACAACATCATCCAGCGCATGTTGGTCTCCTAAGCCCTAAGTGGGCATGAATACGATAATCCTCCGGCGATCCCAATGCAAGAGGTCCGCCCCAAGTGGTCGCCCCACGCCCACCGCGATCTATCGCGCCTTCGCCCATGGTTGGGCTTGGGCGAGGGCGAACTGCGCGTCGTGCCACGCATCGAGACCACCGCGATACCAGTAGATGTTGCGGTAGCCCATGCCCAGCAAACGCAGGACGCCGTGGTAGCCGAACCATCCATACGTGGTACTGCGCTCGAACACAATGATCGGGCGTGACGGGTCGCCGTCGCTGGCAGCACGTAGCGCATTCTCGATCTGGCCGCGTTCCAACTGGCCGATGGTGACCACCCCCAGTTCAGGCAGCCAGTACGCACCGGGCAGTGTCCTGTGCGTACTGCCGACCACAGCGTCGACCAGCACCGCATCCGGATGGGTCTTGAGGAATGCTTCGAGTTGCAGCGTCGTCAGCGTATCGATACCCGGAACGGTCGTGGGCAGCGCCAGCATCGCCCGGTCGCTGACCTGGCTGGCGCTGATGACCCGGCTGGGCGATGCGCCGTAATCGGCCGCTTCGTTGGCGAACAGGGCGACGGTCCGGTCCGGCACCGGCGGTATTCGTTCGAACCGCGCCGTGGCGGAATTGACGCCCGAAGACCAGCGGCCGGCCATGCCTGCACCGTCTCGCGTCAGTTCGATGCGGACAGCGCCCAGATCGAGCGTGAGCCGGTCATCGCTGATGCGCGCGTCGCCGCGCTGATGGCTCGCCGGTTCGCCGGAAAGACTGAGGCCGCCCCGCGCATAGATGGCGCGCGCGCGGCAATCCGCATCGACGGACTCCACCCAGATCTCCGCGGTCCGCTCGCCATTCCAGCGACCGCCCCCCCAGGCGCCCAGGAACGCCGCACACCTGGCGAGGGCATTCGGCGCGGCGGGTTTCACCGCAACGTCGGCCGGCAAACGCACGCCGCGCACCACGAAGTCCCCGTTCGATCCGGCAACAACGGCTTTCTGCGGCTCCACCACCATCAGCGCGGCGAGTTCAGGCGGCAGACTGGCTTTGCGATTCAGCATTTCGAATTCCAGCGAAGCTTTGCGCCGCACATCTGCTTCGATCCCGGCCAGGCGCTCCGTGGTTTCCGCGTCGCGGATCGCGCGGTCCGCATCTTCCTTGGCGCGTTTGACCTTTTCAGCGGCCAGTCGCGACGCTGCGCCGGTGTCGTCGCGGCGCGCTCCGCCTGCCTGGTCTTGTTGTTTTTTCAGAGCTGCTTCGTCGCCTGCAGCGCGTTCCCGCGCGGCGGCTTGCCGCGTCTCTTCTTCAAAGGCGCGAATCTTTTCCGCGGCCGCCTTGGCCTGCCGCGCCGATTCTTCGCGCCGCGCCTGTTCGGCCGCCTTGCGCTTGGCCTCTGCCTGCACCAGGCGATCACGCTCTTCCTTTTCGCGCTTTGTCTTCGCCGCAGCTTCACGGCGGGCGATATCGGCGGCCGCCTTGGCCTGCCGCGCGACCTCCTCGCGCTGAACCTTTTCGGCCGCGGCCTGTCGTTGCGCCTCGATTTTCAAGAGGCGCTCCCGCTCCTCCGCCGCCGATGCCGCGGCCACGGCCTCGCGTTCGCGGCGCTCACGTGCTGCCCGCTCTGCGTCGGCCTGTCTTTTTGCCGCCTCGCCCGCCGTCTCACGGGCGGGCGGTGTCACGCGTTCGGTTGCGGCAGCACGCTCGCGCTCCTGCCGCCGCCGCTCACCTTCAGCGCTGGCCAGCGCGGCGACTTGCTCGTCACGCGTCCTGGCGGCCGAGGCCATCTGTACGCGGGCGTTGTCCAGGTCCTTGTCCCGGCGCTCGAGCAGCGCCTTCATTTCCGCGATCTGCGCGTTGTACTGGCGCTCGCGCTCCTGCCGCTCGCGCTCACGCTCAGCGAGCCGGGCGGCCACGGCGGCCTCAATGCGCCCGGACTCATCGCGCTTGAGATCCTCGCGCGCGCTCTTGAGGGCAGTCTCCACTTGTTGCTGCACCTCTTTCTTGCGCCGTTCCTCTTCGAGGCGCACGTTCACCGGCCGGAAGTAGAATTCGCCCAGCAGCGAACTGTTGTACCACGGTGTCTGCCGGCCCTTGGTTGCGCCGACGACGGCGCTGGTGGTCGAGCGTAGAGCCTGTCCGACCTCGACACCATCCTTCTGTATTTCGCGCACGAAGATTTCCGTGAAAACGCTGTTCTTGCCGGTGCCGTCCTCGGCGGTATTGCCCGGATTGGTCGAGTAGACGATCAGGCTGCCTTTTTCGCTGCCCATTTGCGCAAATCCGCGCAAGAGCAGTGCACGCTGTTGCTGGCTTGGCGCGCGGAACGGATTGTCCCGGCACGCGTCGAGGATGATGATCTTCTCGCGCTTGCGGGCGCGGGTCAGCCGGCTCATCAGCGTATCCTCAAGGTCCACCGCTGAGTCGCGCAACTCGTATTCGTCACCGGCGCCGACATCGATGGGCAGCAGAAAGTTGCGGCCCTCGATCTGGACGCCGTGGCCGGCGTAGTACAACAATCCCGTCCCTTCCTCGTTTTCGAGGCGCGACGCAAACTGCCGCATCACCGCCTTGAAATCGCGTAGGTTCAGGTTTTCGCGCAGCATGACTTCGAAGCCCAGACCTTCGAGAGTTTTCGCGACTAGCCGCGCGTCATTGATCGGGTTGACCAGCGGCGAGTTCTTGTAATTGTTGTTGCCGACGACCA
>PLYG01000119.1 GCA_003153335.1 Betaproteobacteria bacterium
ATGGGCACCGCCTCGACGATGACCGCAATCGCCGAGACGCTGGGGATGAGCCTGCCCGGCGCATCGTCGCTGCCAGCGATGGACGCCAATCATGTGCGCATGTGTTCCGAAGCCGGCTCGCGCATTGTCGAAATGGTCTGGGCGGACCTCAGGCCGTCGCTGATCCTGGCCAAGAACTCATTCACCAATGCGATGATCGTCTACGCCGCGATGGCCGGCTCGACCAACGCGGTCATCCATCTGCTGGCACTCGCCCGCCGCGCCGCCATTCCTCTCACCCTCGACGAATTCGACCCCATCGCGCGGCGCATTCCGGCGCTGACTAACGTGATGCCCTCGGGCAAGTACTTGATGGAAGACTTCTACTTCGCCGGCGGTCTGCCCGCGTTGATGCAACGGCTGCAAAGCATGCTCGATCTCTCCGCGCTGACCATCACCGGCCGGCCGCTGGGAGAAAACATCGCCGCGGCGCGCGTGAATCTCGACGACGTCATCCGTCCGCTCGACAATCCGATTTCCAGCGAGCCGGGCCTCGCCATTTTGCGCGGCAACCTGGCGCCGCAAGGTTGCGTGATGAAACCCTCGGCCGCCGACAAGCGCCTGCTCAAACACGAAGGCCGTGCCATCGTGTTCGAAAACATCCGCGACCTCAATGCGCGGATCGACGATCCGGATCTCGAAGTCGATGAGAACTCGGTGCTGGTCCTGAAAATGGGCGGACCCGAAGGCGCGCCCGGCATGCCGGAGTGGGGTGGACTGCCGATCCCGCAGAAGCTGCTGGCCAGAGGCGTGCGCGACATGGTGCGCATTTCGGATGCGCGGATGAGCGGCACGCACTACGGCGCGTGCGTGCTGCACGTGTCGCCCGAAGCAGCGACCGGCGGGCCGCTGGCGCTGGTGCAGACCGGCGACACCATACGGCTCGATGTCGCGGCGCGGCGTATCGACGTATTGCTGGATGATGAAGAACTCGCGGGCCGCCGCGCAGCCTGGACGCCGCCTGTGTTTCCGGTGCAATCGGGCTACGTCGAACTCTTCCGCGACCGCGTGCTGCAGGCGCATGAAGGCTGCGACTTCGTCGGCTTCGGCCGACGCGGCGTGCCCGAGCCGGAAATATTCTGATGGCCGCTACACCAACCGGTTATCGGTTCCTGCGCATCGTGCTGATCGTCGGCGCGACGGGCTTCGGCCTGCTTGCGGCGTTCTATCTGTTCAACGGCCAGTACGTGCCGGGGCTGTTCGCGCTGTTTGTCACCGTCATCGAAATTGCCGCGCTGCCGCTGTTTCGCAAACTCTTCGAAATATCGCGACCCGGTCCGGCCGACAAGCGCGACGATACACGCTGACGGCACCGCAGTTGCCGATTCAACGTTTCAGGCTCTTTTCTTCCATCCCAAAACAGGAACCGCCATGGACCTCCCCAGGAACGTTTTCAAGCAGCGCCTCGCCAACAACGAAAAACTGATCGGCTCATGGCTGATGTCGGGTAGTCCGATCATCGCCGAAGCGATGGGTTGCGTCGGCTTTGATTACCTGGTGCTCGACATGGAGCACGTGGCGATCGACGTACCCGACGCGCTGGCGATGATGCAGGCGATAGAAGCCAGCGGCACCCCGACCCTGGTCCGTCTGCTGTGGAACGACATGGTGCTGGTCAAACGCATCCTGGATGCCGGCGCGCAAAGCATCATGCTGCCGTATGTGCAGAATGCGGACGAAGCGCGCCTTGCCGTTTCGTACGCGCACTATCCGCCCGCCGGCGTGCGCGGCGTCGCCGGCCTGCATCGCGCCAGCCGCTGGGGCAATGTGCGGAATTACCTGAAGGAAGCGGACCAGGAGATCATGGTCACGGTCCAGCTCGAGACGCTGGGCGCGATCGAAAAGATCGAACAGATCGCGGCAGTCGATGGGCTCGACGGACTGTTCATCGGCCCCGCCGATCTCTCGGCCAGCATGGGCCTGCTGGGCGACATCAACAACACCAAAGTGCAGGAACTCCTCGAACGCGGCGCCAAGTTCTGCAACAAGATCGGCAAACCCATCGGCATCGTCGCCGGCACGCCCGAGATGTCCAAACACTACGTCGACTATGGCTACGACCACGTGGCAGTCGGCATCGACGTCGGCATGATGATCAGCCGCGCGAATGAGTATCTGGTGACGATGCGGGAGCAGAAGGCGAAGGCGGTTGGGGGTTACTAACCAAACATCGCCGGGTTATTGTCGCACTCCCCTTCCTGCCGTTCTGAGCGCAGCAAAGCAGCGCGAATCGCACGGCTGTTACGAATCAGCCCGAACGTCTACTTCTCTCACCCGTGGAATCCGGATGCGGCACCAGCCGCCGCAATCCTGGAGTGTTCCGACACTGCCCGGGTCGCGATGAAACTTCGCCGTCGCGGCCCGCGCAGCCGACGCATTTGCCCTGCCGGCCCGCGGCACCAACGCCGAGGCAATCGGGCGCTTATTACTTGGGATCAGCCGTCCCGCCCATTAGCCGGCCGGCAGCCCAAATGTGAATATTCGCGCCTCCGAACGCAGTACATTCTGGTACTGCTATGGGCGCGGCGGTCGCATACGCTATGGCGTGAGATCGGCTACGTGCGACCTAGGAGCTGGATTGGCGGCGTGGCCGTCGGGATCGTTTTCGGGGTCGCGTTCAAGCTCCTGATGTAGTCGATCGTGATGCCGCTGCTCGTCGCCGATCCGATGAATCACGCCTATCATTACCTGGTCGGGAATCGGGCTGCGCTCCCGGGAATGCTGTACGCGATGATAATTGGCGCGGGCTTCGGAAAGGAGACCGTATTCCGCGGGTACCTCTTTGAACGCCTCGGTAAGCTCGTCGGCGCCGGAGCGGGCGCAAAAGTGGCCATTGTGCTGCTCACCTCGGCGTTGTTTGGGCTGGCCCATTACTCCAACCTGGGCCTGGCTGGCGTCGAGCACGCGACGATCACGGGTCTCGTGTTCGGGACGATCTTCGCGGTCACGGGACGGATCTGGATGTTGATGTGTATGCATGCCGCATTCGATCTGACGGCGCTCGCAATCATCTATTGGGATCTTGAATTCGTTGTGGCTCACCTCGTTTTCAAATGAGCGTGCTTTTCACGACGCTTCGCTTTCTCGGCGGAATGGTGGTTTCCACCGTCCATACCGGGACATCGTCGCGAATTCACGTGATCACATTTCGAAAGGCGACGAGAAATGAAGAAGCCATCCTCTTCAAGAATCTGCAAGACTGACTGGCCCCGGGTTCCGGCGCGTGAAAGGGCGTCAAGTGCGCGTATCGGCTGAACACCGTGAAGCGGTGAAGCACATCGTCCGTGGAATAGCTTCAAAGATGCCTCGTCCTAATCGGGTAGTCAGGGGTTGCTAACTCCGGCCCCCACACCACCCGGCATGCGGGTCTGCACCGGGCGGTTTATGGGGAGTTTGATGCGCATCCGCACGAGCTTCGTGCAGGATGCGCACAAGGCCGGCTTCCTGTAGACAATCCATTGCGGTCTTACCCGTGCCCTCGGCTAGTGGTTATCATGCTCGTTATGCGTCCATTTCGGTTCTCCGACAGCGGACTTTCACCCCATCAGTTCACGCCCATGTCGGGCGCACACCCGTCGCTCAAGGGGACGCGCCGCAAGCGGCGCGTCCCCTAGCTCCAACGTTATGCCTAAAGGACTCTCGCCCCCAGCGCACACGAGAGGATGTTCCTGAAGTGCGCAACTGATGATCTGGAGGAGAAAATAATGACTGAAGCTGATCGCATCAAATATCTACGTATCGCTCTGGTAGTCGTAGGGCTAACCTTCACTTTCGGCATATGGCCGCTCACCATGGTCTGGCCTTCCGGCTGGTCGTGGCATGCTGAGGGTCGTTCGTACTACCTTGAGATGATCCTCGCCATTTACGCAACACTCGGGGTCTTCCTCATGCTCGCCGCCCGTAACCCTCTCGCAAACCGGAGCCTCATCTGGTTCACCGTCTGGTCCAGCATCGTACACGGCGGGGTTATGGCTGTGCAGTCGTTTGACGGCGCCCATAATATGGGTCACCTCTGGGGTGACGTTTTAGCTCTGTTCGCAGTGGCGGCTGTGCTGGCAGTGCTTACGCCTCGTGAAGCCAAGGCCGAAGCCCGGTAGCCATCGGCATAACAATCAAATCCAGCCGACGCTTTACAGGGCGGCTGATTTGAGGCGTTTGCCATCCCGGTCGATCCCGTTTCCCTTATTCGTCGACGCTCCTCCTTCGACCTTGATGCGCACTATCGTTCCGTGTAGGCTGGGGTTCTTCTACCGCCTCGTTAGGCGGCGAAAGGGCACAATGTGAAGCTTCTCGCCATGGCCATCGGCCTTATCATGGGTGCCATCGGCCTCATCGGCATTGTAGTTCCGTCTTTGATTCTGGAATTTGGGCAATCATTGCTAACGCCCGCAGCTCTTTACATAGTGGCCGCGCTGCGCATCGGTATTGGCGTCGTACTTGTGCGTGTAGCACCTGTTTCGCGCATGCCTAAGGTCCTTGTTGTCCTTGGCATTCTCATCATCATTGCGGGCCTGCTCACACCTTTCTTCGGAGTTGAGCGCTCCCGCGCCATACTGGATTGGTGGTCGAGCCAAGGGGCATCGTTCATGCGGGTCTGTGCGGGCGTGCCCGTTGCGCTTGGTCTCTTCATTGTTTACGCGGTCATTTCCCCACGCCGAACCGCCGCCTAGCCCATTCGCCGAGCGGATACACCGCTCGGGCGCTCGGTTAAGGTCCGGCGCGCCGTTGTGCGCACCTCACGTCGAAAGTTGGGCGTCAGCAGATTTCCATGGATGAACCGCTCAAAAACCTATTAGCCGAGCTAGAGGAGTTTGGTCAAGCCAACGACAAGTCGATCAGTGATCGGCCGCGTCGCATGCTGAACATTACTCGGGATACCGGAGAGTTTCTGGCTGTGTTGGTGCGCGCAACAGACGCGCGAAGAGTTCTTGAAATCGGCACGTCAAACGGCTACTCCACACTGTGGCTCGCCCGTGCAGTTCGTGATATTGGCGGCATAGTTACTACCGTTGAGCTTTCCGATTTCAAGGTCAAGTTAGCCGCAAAATACTTCGCGCGCTCAGGATTGGCCGCATTTATCGTTCAAGTGCAAGACGATGCCGGTCATGTGCTTACCCATCAAGGCGATGCCACTTTGGACATGATCTTCCTTGACTCTGAGCGCCCGGAATATTCCGGATGGTGGCCTGACATCAAACGAGCGCTTCGACCGGGAGGCCTACTCATCGTAGACAACGCCACTTCGCATCCAGACCAAATGGCACCATTTGTCGCTTTGGTCAAAGCTGACACTCTGTTCGTTACTTGCCTTGTTCCGGTTGGAAACGGAGAATTCATGGCAACGCGCATCAGCCAGTCATGATGCCGCCCAACCCGTCATTCCACCGGACCTGCGCGAAAGGCCGGGCAGTCCGGTGAATTCAATCGTTGGCAGCGGAACCGGCGTCGCATCCCTCATGCCGCCTACCCACCGTGGCGCGCAGGAGCCCAAGGGGTTGGGATGAGAGTGCCACCTGACCGGTCGCCCCGGCGGGCGCGCGATGAAGCCGCGCGCCTTTAGCAGCCATCTAGACGTTGCGAACAAAAATTATCGCCTGAACACTGACAGGAACTGCCATGCCCGCTACGCTGATTGTCCGCCCAATAGCCCCGACAGATTTTCCGCAGTGGGAGCCATTGTGGGAGGGCTACAACACATTTTACCAGCGCAAGATTCCAGTGGAAATCACGAACATGACCTGGTCGCGATTCTTTGACGCCTATGAGTCTGTTCATGCGCTGGTGGCGGAAAAGGATGGCCAGCTTCTCGGCTTGGTGCATTATCTCTTTCATCGCAGCACGGCGATGATTGAACCAACCTGCTACTTGCAGGATCTGTTCACGGCTGAAGCGGCCCGGAGCCAGGGGATCGGCCGCGCGCTGATCGAGGCTGTCTATGCGCGAGCGAAGGAAGCGGGCTCGTCACGAGTCTACTGGCAAACCCACGAAACCAATCTGACCGCAATGAAACTGTACGACAAGGTCGCCGAGCGCTCAGGATTCGTTGTTTATCGCAAATTGTTTTGATCGTGACGATCAGGGTGTTTCGATGTCTTCCAACGGGCTTGTCTCAATGACGGAAGATTGTCTATCATGGCGTGCTGGCTGGAACGTCTCACGTCAATGCCGTTATCGAACGGCACCCTTGCAATGGAAGTGAGGTCAACGATGCTGGGAATCCACGACTATTGGCTATTCGTTGCCACAGGCGTTTTTTTGAATCTTATGCCTGGGCAGGATACGTTTTACATTCTCGGCTCCAGCATTGCCTATGGTCGACGCGTAGGCATTGTCTCAGCTTTGGGAATTTGCGCTGGCTGTATTGTGCATACGCTTGCCGCGGCACTCGGTCTCTCCGCTATTCTTGCAACGTCGGCAACCGCATTCATCATTGTAAAATTGGCAGGCGCGGTGTTCCTTATCTACCTTGGCATTCGCGCTCTTGCCGCACCGGCCGATGCCATTTCGCCATTGCAGCACCCCGCTAATACACCCACGGGATTGGCCTTTCGCCGGGGCGTGCTGACGAACGTTCTCAACCCCAAGGTTGCCTTGTTTTTTCTGGCGCTACTGCCGCAGTTTATCGATTCCGACAGCCCGAGCAAGGTTGGCGCATTTCTTGTCCTCGGCCTTACGTTCATTGCAACGGGAACTGTATGGTGCTTGTTTCTGGCCGTGGCCGCTTCGCATATTCGCGGATTCTTCGTCAGGCATCCACGCGCGTTTACTAACCTCTCTCGGACCAGCGGCGCGCTTTTCGTCTTTCTTGGCCTGCGGTTGGCAGCGAGTGAGCGATGAAAATTGAATCTTCCACACCCCAACAGGACTCAAAATGCTCTTCATGATTATCGAACGGTTTCGCGACAACGACATGATTCCTGTCTACCAACGCGTTCGCGACACGGGACGTATGCTCCCAGGCGGTTTGAAGTATATCGACAGTTGGGTCGAACCGAACTTCAGCCGGTGCTTCCAGCTTATGGAGTGCGACGACTTGCGCCTGATCCAGGAGTGGGTGCTGCACTGGCGCGGCGCCGGTGTGACGTTCGAGATCGTTCCGGTTGTCACCAGCGCCGAGACAGAGGCGGTTGTCGCACCGCACATCGCGAAGTCGTGAACTTGCAGTCAGGCACCGACTACGCGCCTCGCCCCGATCACCGCCGGTAACTACTCCAGCCGGATATTGTTCGCCTTGGCCACGCTGGCCCACTGGGCGATCTCAGCGGTCAGGAAAGTCAGGAACTGCTCCGGCGTGCTGCCGACCGGCTCGGTGCCTGCCGCCTTCAGTTTGTCCGAGACGTCGGGCGCGCTCAGCGCCGCCTTGACGTGCTGGTTCAGCTTGTCGACGATGTCCGGGGGCGTCCCTTTCGGCGCGAGGATGCCGTACCACTGGCTCATCTGGAATTTCGGATAGCCCGATTCGACGAAGGTCGGAATCTCCGGCGCGACCGCAAGGCGGTTCGCCGACGTGATGGCCAGCGGCCGCAACCTTTCCGTCTTGAGATTGCCGCCGCCTCCTTGCAGGCTGATGAAGATCGCGTGGATCTGGCCGCCCATCACATCGGTCAGCGCCGGGCCGGCTCCCTTGTAGGGCACGTGCAGCGTCTTGATGCCGGCGGCGCTGCTGAACAGCTCCATCGCCAGGTGCTGCAGCCCGCCGGTGCCGTTCGACGCATACGTGATGGCACCCGGCTTTTCGCGGGCCTTGGCGACGAACTCGGCGACGTTCTTGGCTTGCATGCCGGGGCCCACTGCGAGTACGAAGGGCTGTGTGGCCATCAACGAAATCGGCACGAAGTCCTTCAGCGGATCGTAAGAGAGCTTGGGCACGACCGCCGGATTGATCGCGTGCGTGTCGGCGATCGCCACCAGCAACGTGTAACCGTCCGGGTCCGCGCGGGCGACGAACTCGCTGCCGATCGCGCCGGTCGCGACGCCCTTGTTCTCGACGATCACCGGCTGTCCGATGCTCTTCGACATCTTCTCGGCGACCATGCGCCCGATCAAATCGGCGGAGCCGCCGGGCGGATACGGGACGACGATGCGAATGATCCGCGTGGGGAAATCGGCGGCCGATATGGGAAGAGTGAACGCGGCAAGGATGCCGGCGCTGCACAACAATAGCGATAGGATCTTGCGCAAACTTTTCATGCTTCCTCCTGGTTATTGGGCCGTTCGATTACGGCATTCTGGCTGCGCAAGACCGACTGCACGTCCCGAATGGATAGCTGAGCCGGAGAACAACCGCGCAGCGCGGACAGGGCGGCGATGGTCCCCGCCGCGTGTCCTGTCGCCATGCACACCGGCTGGCCGCGCGCCGATCCTGCGGCGAGGTGCGAGGCGGAAAGCGACCGGCCCCCGATAGTCAGGTTGGCCACGCCGAGCGGAATCAGGCAGCGCGCCGGGATGCCGTAGGAACGGTTGATTTTCGACAGGTCGGTGCCGCCGCCCTCGACGTTCCCCGCTTTTGGAACTTCCTTATTCACATCGTGAATATCCAGCGGGTACGCGCCGCGCGCCACCTGGTCGTCGAAATCGCGTCCCGCGCGCACATCCTCGGCAGTCAGCACATAACTGCCCTGGATGTGGCGCGTCTCGCGGATGCCTACCTGAAACGGGCTGGAGACGACATAGCAGTCTTCGAATCCCGGCAAATATTTGCGCAGGAACCGCGTGGCTTCCAGCATCTGCAGTTGCGTTTCGACTTCCGCCCGTGTCAGGTCATCGGGATTGGTGCCGTCGATATTGTGGACGCGGGTGATGTTGATCGTGACTTCGCGCCTTCCGGGCAGCGGATTGAATCCCATGTCGTCGCGGGGAATATGATAGTCGCCGGCCGCGCGCGCTTTCCGTATCAGGCTGCGGAAGCCGGCCATCCCAACGCCGGGTTTGGCGTGGAACGCGGCGACGCTGTATTCGTTCCCGGTATAGCCTACAGGCGTTTCGCAATCTTCCGGATGCTGTTCCAGATACGCCCACGTCTTCTCCAGATCGATGCCGCCGACGCGAAAGATCGCGGAGACCGGCTGCACCTGCGCATCGCCTTCGCGTCCGTAGGTGAAAGTTCCGCCAGCGCGCGCGGCCAGATCGGCGTCGCCAGTGCAATCGACAAAGCACTTGGCCGGGATGATTTCGAGGCCGCTCTTGTTCGCGACCCGTATCGCCTGAATGGTCTGGCCATCGACCAGCGCATCGACCAGGAACGTGTGCAGCAGAAGCTGCAGTCCCGACTCGCTGACCATTTCCATCAGCGTCAGCTTCATCGCTTCCGGATCCTGGCCCATGATGGATCCATGCCGGGGATGATGCGACACCGCGGTCGCGCCGTCGATCCGCCGGGCGCCGTTGATCAGCTCTTCGCCGATGCCGCCCAGCGCCTTGTAGCCGTCGCCGTCGTTGACACCCTTGAGCGACATGCCCAGCGTGAGCACGCCGCCCAGGCTTCCGTACTGTTCCACCAGCAAGGTCCTGGCCCCGGTCCTGGCGGCGGCGATGCCGGCGATCGCGCCGGCCGTGCCGCCGCCGGTGACGATCACGTCATAGCCTTGCCTGATTTTCATGGTTTCTTCCTGCGCGATGCGCAGCAAATTTCCCCCTGCGTTAGCGAAACGGCGCTCCCGCCGCCCACCCTACCAGTGAACACCGCAGGCCGCTGGTCACCTCGCTGACGCGGTGCGCAAGATAGGCCGGGAACAGGATCGCGGTGCCGCGAGTCTTCGCCATGGTCATGTCGGGCGCGCTGATGAACTGCAGCTCGCCCCCCTCGTACGCGGATTCGTCCGAGAGCTGCACCGTGATCGACAGCTTGCGGTTGGATGCAGCGCCGGCCCCGATGTCGACGTGCCAGTCGAACTTGTGGCCGGGTCCGTACTGGGTGTATTGCAACGCATCGGCAAAGCCCATCAGTTCGAACTGGAACGCCTGGTTGACCCAGGTGACGATAGTTGCCAGTCGCTGGTACACCCACACTGTTTCGGGCGCGGGATCGATCCACGCCACGTGGCCGATGCGCGCGGACGTGCCGTAGCTTTGCACCCGCGCGTCCTCGCGCGGCCGCTTGGCGCCGATGGCCACGATCTCCTCGCACTGCGCGACGGTAAAAACGTTCTCGACTACGCGCGCCTGCGCCAGCGCCGGATTGGTGGTGAGCACCGCGGGCGTGGGCTGCGGAGGTGGCAGCCGCAGTTCCTCCAGCTCGGACTGCCTCCGGCCGGCGATGAGTTGCGCGGGCGGCAATGGGAACAGCGTGTGTTGCCTGGACGTAGCGCTCATATCAAATCATCGCGATTAGACGATGCCTGCATCAACAATAATGTTCTGTCCAGTGATGCCGCGCGCTTCGTCAGACGCCAGGAACAGCGCCGCGCGCGCGACTTCCTCCGGCTGCAGCCGAATCTTGAGACATTGCAGATCAAGAAACCGCTGATCGTCGTCGGACTTCAGCCACAACTGCTTTTGGCGCTCGGTGACGATCGCCCCCGGCAGGATGCAATTGACCCGGATATTCCTGTCGCCAAGTTCGCGGGCCAGCGTGCGCGTCAGGCCGTTGATGCCGGCCTTCGAGGTCGTATACCCCGCCATCCCGGACCGCCCGCGCATCCACGAAATCGAACCCATGGTGATCACGCTGCCGCCGCCCGCCGCGATCATCCCGCGCGCGACGGCCTGCGTGACAAAAAACTGATGCCTCAGGTTGACTGCCATCGCGCGATCCCAGAACTCGGGCGTAATGTCGAAGATGTCCTTGCGATCGTCGCGCGACGCGTTGTTGATCAGCACCTGCACCTGACCCAGTGCCGCTTCGACCTTGGCCACGCAGTCGCGCACCATGGCGATGTCGGTGATGTCGCAGCGCAGGTAGAGCGGCGGGCCCGCATCCGTTCCGCCCGCTTGCGTCAACCGTTGCACGAGCGCGTTCGACGCGGTGTCATCGATATCGAAAAACGCCACTCGGGCCCCCTGCCGCCAGAAGTGTTCGGTGAACGACTCGCCGATGCCGGAGCCGCCCCCGGTAATCAGCACGACACGGCCGGAGAGGCTGGGATAGGTTGCAATTCCGGACATCGAATTTTCCATCAACAAGTTATCCCTTGCGCAACGTGCAACAGCAAATTGCGCTTGGTCTGGCCCTCTCGATCGGGTGCGGGATTGAGCACTCGAACCGTCGTCCAACATCGATGCGCAATGGGCGTGTCATTGGCCGCCGCGCCTCACCAGGCTTTCAGGGTGCGCGCGACCGGCAGGCCACTGCTATGATACTCGAATGGACTCTCTGATCGCGCTGTCGTCGCGCCGCTTCACGGCAGGAGTGAGCCCGCAGCTCGGCGGCGCGCTCGCCTGGTTCGGACTTGCGAACGACAGCGGACTCGACTTCGTGCGGCCGGCGTCAGCCCGCGCCTGGGGCGAGCACAACGTGCGGCTCACCTCGAGCTACCCGCTGGTCCCGTATTCCAACCGGATTGGCGACGGCCGTTTCAGGTTCGAGGGCGTCGACTATTCGTTGCGGCCCAATGCGACGATCTCCCCGCATCCGTTGCATGGGGTGGGCTGGTTGCGGGCTTGGGCCGTAACCTCGGTTGCGCCCGAGAGCGTGAGCCTCACGCTCACTCACGATTCCAGTGGCCGCGGCGACCCGGAGTGGCCGTGGTCGTTCGCTGCCACGCAGACGATCGCGCTCGATGCTGCGGGGCTGCACTTGACCTTGACCGTCACGAATGAGGACAGCCGGCCCATGCCCGCCGGGATCGGGATGCATCCGTTTTTCCCCAAGTCGCCGAGGATGGAATTGCAGTTCGAGGCCGCCGCGGTCTGGCTCAATGACGCACGGATGCTGCCGAAGGAACGCGCGCGTGTTCCTCCTGAATGGCATTTCGCGATCCGGCAGCCTGTCGGCGACCTAACCGTCGACAATTGCTTTGCCGGCTGGTCGCGCAGCACGCTCCTCTACTGGCCCGAGCGCGGATGGGGCCTGCGCCTTGAGGCAAGCGAAGCCTTCGGCCATCTCGTGGTGTTCACTTCACCTTCGCGCGATAGCATCGCGATCGAGCCGGTCAGCCACGCCAACAATGCGGTGAATCTCGCAACATCGCGCAGTGACACGGGCCTCGCGATCCTCGCGCCGGGCGCTGTGCTGTCCGGGACTCTCACCATGACCCCGTTTCCCCTGGAGAAAACCGATGGCGCTTGAATGGACCACGCTGCCTGCCACGCTCGATCTGCTGGGCGAGTGCCCTGTTTGGGATCACGCAACGCAAACGCTGTACTGGACCGATATTCCGGGCAAGGCATTGAAGTCGTGGCACCCGCAAAGCGGAGAGCATCGCGCGTGGCCGATGCCCGATGAAGTCGGGAGCTTTGCGCTGCGCCAGCAGGGCGGCGCGATCCTGGCCATGCGGAGCGGCTTCGCGCTGTTCGATTTCACCACGCGCGAATTGAAGCCGTTGCCCAGCCCGGACTACGACCAGACAAAGATGCGCTTCAACGACGGCCGCTGCGGGCCGGATGGGCGCTTTTACGTGGGCACGATGTACGAGCCGCGCGGCCGCCAGGAGGGCCGGCTGTACCGGCTGGACACGGATCTGACGTGGACCGAGTTGCCGGACACCTATGCCGTCGTTTCCAACGGCCTCGCGTTCAGCCGCGACGGCAAGACCATGTATCACTCCGATTCGGCCGGTAGCATTGTCAACGTGCACGACTTCGACGCGACGACCGGCAACATCGGCCCGCGCCGGACCTTTGCGACCGTGCCGCGTCCGGTAGAGGTGGGCGGAGTCAAGCTCGGCCGGCCTGACGGCGCCGCGATCGATGAGCAAGACTATTACTGGAGCGCGATGTACGAGGGCCAGCGCATCGTGCGCTTCGCGCCGGACGGCTCGATCGATCGCGACATTCCATTTCCCATCCGCTGCCCGACGATGATCTGCTTCGGCGGCGAACATCTCGATACGTTGTTCGTGACCACTTCGCGCAACGGCCGGCCCGCTGCGGAACTGGCGCTGCAGCCCGATGCCGGCAAGGTGTTCGTGGCGAAGGTGGATGTGCGCGGTGTGGACGAGCCGAAGTTCAGGGGATAGCGGCGATGCGCCGATAGGCATCATCGATCACTGCCACGCTGCCTATGCGGATGGCGGCCGGCTTCGAAGATAAAAATGCGCAGTAGCCTGGTGTGCAGCGCCCGGGGATACCCGCGCTCATGCAGTTGAAATTCCCGACGATTCCGGCCGATCATGGGGGTTTTCCTGATGGTCTGCATCGGTGGTTTCCCCATAGAAAAAACAGAGTGATTCCCCGATGTGCCAGCCGACGCTGCCGCCTTATTATTGGTTCGGTGCCGGCGAAAGGGCATTTGTAACATAAACATAGTCTCGTTCGGGACCGTGCCGGACATTGCGGAAAACAGTCTTGTGATTTAGGGGATGGAGGTCAGCACTAACACTATCACGATTCGTCGACAAGAGGACCGCGGTCCGGCAACAGATCTGTAGGCACAGAGGAGGGTACAGAGATGAAGCAGTTCTTGATAGGAAAGCTGGCCACGCTCGTGGCCTTGGTGGCGGCGGTGCTCTCGGGCCGCCGAGGTACGAAAGCTTGTCGGTCTCACCGGACTACTACTATTTCGGTCCACCCGTTGAGCACACGTTCACGGTTACTAACACCGGTCGTGCCCCGGGCGGCGTCCTGGACGTGACCAACGTCTACGGCCCCAGAACAGACTTCCTCGTATTGCACGCTGCGCCATAGGCGCTCGACAAAGACGTGGTCGTGCCAGCAGCCCTTGCGGTCCATGCTGATACGAATGGCGTGGCTCTTCCCGGACGCTGATAGTTCTAATTTTATTGTCATTCGGAGGTTACCAATGAAGCGAATTTCGCAACGCGGTTTTACCTTGGTCGAAATGGCCATTGTGCTCGTTATTATCGGCCTCATCCTGGGCGCCGTTTCCATCGGCAAAGACGTACAGCGCAACGCCGAGTACACCAAGGTCAAACAGAAATTTATCGACCAATGGGCCGTCGCTTACAACGCGCATGTCCAACGTACCGGGGTCGTGCCGGCCGACAGCCAGACCGCGCCGCGCCTCATGGTCAATGGCTTCAACTACATCGCAGGGGCGGGCCTGTCGATTTCCGGCGCAGACATGACAACAATGACGGCGCGCGCCCCGATTTGCCATGGAGCGGCAGGGCCAAACGTCGACGCGCCCGCGGCAGAGGGAGCCGGAGTTGGTGATTTCGACCTGCGCACCATCATGCAAAGAGCCGGCGTGCGCATGCCGCCGGGCCGCGCCGAAGGTTCCGAGGACCGCTACGTCTATCTCGATTCCAACGGCAACCCGCAGGAAATCCAGGTCTGCTTCCGGTGGAATCCGCCCGATACGGCTTCCGGCGCCGGCAATGTGATGGTCGTCAGCGGCCTGACTCCGGACCTTGCGCGTGCACTCGATCAAATGATCGACGGCAAGGCCGATGCGCGGGAAGGGCTGTTCCGCCAACAAGGCGTCACGAATGGCACCGGCAACGTTCCCGGCACCGAGTGGGATGTCACCAACCAGTTCCAATACGGTCAGCTAGCGAGTGCTATTCCTGCCAACCTCGACGAGAATCAGGTCAAGACCGTCGTCGCCCATTACAAGATGAACCAGTAAGCCTCCAGGAGATCCGTCATGCCTAATCGGACTGTTTACCCCCGCAGCAATCAGCGCGGCTTCACGCTGGTGGAAATGGCCATTGTGCTCGTTATTATCGGCCTCATCCTCGGCGCTGTGGCCATCGGCAAGGATGCCGTACGCAACGCCGAGTATCAGAAAGTCGGCAACAAATTCGTTTACGAATGGAAGAAAAGCTATGACGAGGCGTATCAGCGCTCGGGCGTGCAGATCGGCGACAGTCAAGTCGCGCCGACCGGCATGATCAATGGCAACGAGACGCTCATTGGCGGTCTGCCGGCTGCGAGCGGTAATCTGACCGGGGCACTTCCAGGTCTGCCCACCAGCTATACCAATACCGAANNACCGGTCTGCGCATCTGTCACGGTCAAGGCTATGCCAAAGATGCGGTCGGTGCGGGTGACCCCGATCTTGCAACGCAAGACTTGCGCCCCTTGATCCAACGCATCGGCATACGCATGCCTCCCGGCCGCGGCGAAGGCAAGGAGGACCGTTATCTCTATACCGATACCAACGGCAATGCGGCCGAAATCGTCGTCTGCTTCCAATGGAACCCGCCGGGTACGATCAGCGGCGCCGGCAACGTCATGGTGATACGCGGACTCACGCCGGATCTGGCGCGCTTCCTCGATCAAATGATCGACGGCAAACCCGATGCGCTCGAGGGCCGGTTCCGGCAGCAAGACAACAGGCAGAACACTGCCGAACCGTCGAGTCAGCAACCCGGACATGAATGGGAAGCCAACAATACGTTTGCGAACAGCCAGGTTACCGGCCCCGGTTCGCAAACTCAGACCGGCCAGAACAAAGATGAAGACCAGGTCAAGTTGTTGACCGCGCACTGGATCATGGATCAATGACCGTCGACGCCGCAGGAGCATCGGACAGCACTCGCTCAGGCAGATTCGGCGGACTGCTGCTGCTCGCCGCGGCAGTCGTACTGCTGCTAGCAGGCGTGGTGTGGTTTGACAAAGCCCGCCTGGCGCATATGACGGCCGCGAGCGAACTGGCCGCCGCGGAAGCGGCGCTGGCCGAAGTGCAAGGCCGCGAACGCCTCGTGCAGCAAAACCGCATCCTGCTCGAGGCTGTCAATTCGCTGCAGCAACGCGCCCAGGTCTCCGGGATAATGCCCCGCTTTTGGGGCGCACGGCAGATCAATCTGCGCCAGCAAAATCTCACGCGCGATCAGGGCAACGAGCTGCTGTTGACCACGGCGCGCAGCGCGGGGCAATTGCTGAAACCCGAAGAATTCGAGGTGTCGGTGACGCAACCGGACGAAGGTTTGTTTGATATGCCCAGCGGGGCACGGCCGATCATGCTGACCTTGAGCGGCACGGTGCACTTTCGAATTTCGGAAAAGCCCTTATGAAGCCTGATTTGATTTTGTCGCTGGACGGATTGTGGTACAGCCGCTCCGGCGACTCCTGGGAGGTATCGGCCGATCGCCCTCGGCTTGGGGCTGTGAGTCGTATTCTGACCGACTTTGACGCTGCGCCCGCCGGCGTGATGACGATCGATACCAAACCCGATTTCGCCGGCGCAGTGATTGAAAAACGGCTGCGCTCCGAAGGCCTGGTGGACACCGAAACGCACGTCTTGACGCATCGGGTGATACCCCTCGGCGGCGGCTGTCGCGCGCTCTATTGCGCGGTGCCGGTAGCGGACTGGCAGGCGATGTTCGCTTGGCTCAATCACGAAACGTCTATCGGGCTCGTTTATTCGATCACCGCCGGGATGGTGGCCCTTGCCCAACGCCACGATGCAGTCGTGTGCCGAACCGGTCGTCAGTTCCGGCTTCTGGTCTCGAAACCCAACACGTTGATCTACGTTGCAACGACTGCATTCTCGGACGACCCCGACGATCTCGACGCGGCGCTCGTCAATCTCATCGATCAGACGCGCGCGCAATGGCAAGGCCGCGGCGAGCTGGTATCGGTATTGTGGTGCGATCTGCTCGCCGCGGATAACGACGATGTCGCGCGCCTCACGAAACAAGTGAGCCAGCGACTCGGCGCGAGCGTAGCAATCGCGCCGGTGACCCGATTCACCACCAAGGCCGGCAACATGCGCACGGCGGCCGATGTCATGGCGCAGGCCGTGGCCTGGCATGCCGCGGTCAATCCCTGGCCCGACCGCATTGCCGGCGCGGCCAACCAATATCGTACGCGGGTTGCTGCCGTCACCGCAATGATTGGCGTGGCGCTGTTCGGAGTCGCCACATTCTGGACTACGGAGGCATTGCAATCACAGGCGCGGGCTGCGGGCCTCCGTGCTGACGCGGATGCGATCAGCCGCCGCAATGTCGGCCTGGATTTGCCGGCCGAGCGTCTGCTCGCCCCTCACTTCGACACGCTGCGCTTTCTCGACGGCCTCGCCGGTGCGGTGAAGAGTCCGGATCCTCTCGGATTCATGACTGACCTGCGCCGCGCCGCCGGTCAGAACGTGCGCGTAATGCGCGTTCGCATGACGTCTCCGGAAGGCATCTATCGCGTCGATGGCGTACCCGTAGCCGGCACCAGCGCCGACCGCGCACTATCCGGTTTCTTGTCCGCGTTGCGCTTGGCCGGTTATCAGGTCAACGCCGAGGACCCGGGCAATCAAACTCAGCAACCAGCCTTCTTTTCCTACTCGGTGCGCCGTGCATCCGACGTTGACGGAGTGAAAGGATGAAGAAATACGCTGCCGCCCTGTTGATGGTGATCGCGGTCTTCGCGCTGGGTTGGGCGATCGTTACGACCACTCGTTCGGCCCAGATCATTGGCGGCCTGAAGTCCGGCACCACCGCACCGGGTGCACAACCGAAAGCGCGTGAAGACGCGCTGCGCCACGTCCGCCTGCTCGATCAAGCGCTCACGCAGATCGATGGCTTGCGGCTAGGCTCCGCACCGGTCCCCTCCGCGCCGCTGGCACAAGCCGCGCCGCCGGCACCAGCCGCACCGCCGGCACCAACGCAACCGGCACGAGCAACCGATGGCCAGGGCGCGAAAGAAGCCTCGAATGTGCCACGTCCGCTGCCTCCATCAGTGATCTCGCTGGTCTATATCTCTCCGACCATGCAAGTTGCGGTAATCGACGGCGAGATGCTCGGGGTCGGAGATACGCTGCCGGAGCGCGGCCGCGTCGTCGAAATCGGCCATGATCGCATTGTGGTAGAGGCGCGCGACGGCCGGCGCACAACGCTGGCCATACCCGAGCAGGTGCTCGGCACCGTCTCGAAATCGACGACGCGACGTTAGGAGCAGGTAGTGAGCAAGCAACAACTAATGATCCTCGGTGTGGCGTTGGTGCTGGTGCTATTGGCGATCGCCGCGTGGCTGGGTTTCCGCGAGCCGGCAGCGCCGGGCGGGGCGCGCCTCGCGATCGTCGCACCGGGCAACCCGGCAGCCAGTGCCAACCCGGCCGCCTCCGCACGCCAGGGTGACACGCCGCCCCCATGGGCGGGAGCCAGCCCGGTGGCCCCCGGAATCGCAACGGCACCGCCCGCGGGCATCAACACCAAAGAACAACAACGCCAACTACAGATGCGCGAGCTGGAGAAAATTCAGACTGAATTGACGCAGGCGCAACGCGAGGGCTACCCCCTCGACCCGCGTCAAGTCGACGCCGCCCTGGCCAAAATCCAGCAGGTGACCGGTTCAAACATGATCGCCGGCGTCAACGTCGATGCCCTGCGTACGGTCCTGCAGAAATCACAGGAAATGAAGGTTGTTGCAGCCGAGATGGAAATCGAGGCCAAGAAACAGGGCGGGCCGGACATACAGAAAATCCACGCCTATGTCGATCAGCTGCAGAAACTCCAGTCGCAGATGACCCGTACCGAAGTCGTTCCTGCGATGCAGCCATCGCCGGCGGGCAAGACCAAATGATTTCCCACCCTTACCGCATCCCCGGACGCGAGGCCCAGGGAGGGTGGCGGAATGCAAACGGGTACACGCTGGTCGAAATTGCGGTGTCGCTGGCCATATTGGGCTTGCTCGCTGCCGCAAGCACTGCCGCCTATGTCGGAACCTTCACCGGCAACCGCACCAAACTCACGAGCGACGCGAGTCTGGCAACGCTCTCTGAAGCGGTTATCGCATTCGCCAAGACGTACCACAGGCTTCCCTGCCCCGATCTCACCGGCACCGGCAGCGAGGGGCTGGTCGCGGGCGTGTGCCCCCCCGCCGCCGAAGTCGGCTGGTTTCCCTATCTGTCGATGGGCCTCACACAACCGGCCCCGATCGCGCGTGCGCTCTACGGCGTCTATCGAGCGCCGAATGCAAATGTAGCATTGGACGCGGACTTGGCCACGGCCACCGAACATGGCGGGGATAGCGCGGGAAGCCCAACCTACGCGGACGGCGCGGATTTCATGCAGGCGCTGCAGATAGCGGCCAGCTTGGCCGCTACGAGTGGCCATGTCTACGTAACCGGTGACGGGAGCACGAGCGGCGCCGAGATTTGCGCGACCAATATCGCTGCCAACCCCGCGTTTGTGATTCTCGCGCCGGGTGAAGACCGCAACGGCAATGGCCTGACGGTTGATGGCGTGAATAGCGGGTTACTGCCGCTGCCGACCACCAGCAGGTGCTTTAGCTCGCCGACCCGGGCGCTGGATACCGGTTTCGACGATCGCAGCATTGCAATCGGCTTCTACGCCATGATGGCGAAATTGAACCAATAAGTCTTAATGAGGAAGCGAGCTATCCAATGAAGAAAATACGGCATTGCCCAGGAGGGCTTCATGTCCCGTGTAGTCGCCTTTTCACGGCGGCACTCCTGCTCGGTGCCGCGCTGCTGGCCGGATGCGCAGCGACCAGTCAACCGCCGCGCAGTCTCGGCACGCTGCCCGCCAGCGACCAAGCGGCACTGAACCAGCTCNNTCGACGCGCACGTGGCGGAGCAATCGGCCAAACTTGCCGCGGTCAACGAAGAGCTACGGCAGCGGATAGAAAAAAAAGCGCCGCCGGTCGTGCCCGAGCTGATCTCGCCGCGCTACGATCCGCTCGAAGACATGTTGGTCACTGTCAAACTTCAGAACGCGACACTGTCATCGATCCTGCAGGTGTTGGCCGAGCAGGCGCATATGAACATGCTGGTCGATCCGGACGTACTGGCGATCGACAAGCGCGCGAGCCTCTACCTCAACCGCGTCACCGCGCGCGAGTTATACCGGCACATACTTGAAAGTTTCGATCTCTCCGGCCAAATCAATGGAAACACCATCACGATCACCCAGTTCGACGAGCGTTTTTTCAACCTCGACTTTCTGAATTCGAACATGAGCGTCAACATCACTGCGGGCGGCAATGTATTCGGATCGAGCGGAAGCAGTGGCACCAGCTCTTCGAGCGGCGGTTCCGGCGGGGAACAAATTCGCGGCAATATCGCGCTTTCCGGCGGCAGCGGCAAGCAGATCGAACCCTACGATCAGCTTGAAGCCAATATCAAGCGCATCATCAGCGCAGCCGATACCGACGCGCCGCAGGCCGCCGACAAGGACGCCGACAAACGGCGCGCCGTATATAGCATCAACCGTTCCTCAGGCACCTTGTTCGTGCGTGCGCGGCCGTCGCAAATGCGAACGGTCGAAAAGCTGACCGAACGCTACAAATTAGTGCTGCACCGCCAGGTGTTGATCGAAGCACAGCTGCTCGATGTCGAACTCAACGATGAGTTTCAATACGGCGTCGACTGGAATGTGTTGCGCAATCACGCGGCCGGCATAATCGGCAGCACGCCGATGATCGCCAGTGAGGTCACTGCTGTTCCGCTGCCGGGCATCGCTACGACGCTGCCGATGCGCACCTTGACTTTCCCTGCGCTTACCGTTGGCAATACGGCCGCCCAGGCAGCCGCCGGGGCATTGTATACGGACAAGAACGTAGCCGCCGCCTTCAATCTGCTGCGCAGCTTCGGCAATGTTCGCGTGTTGTCCAATCCCAGCATACGCGTGCGCAACAACAGTCCGGCGTTATTGAGCGTCGGGACCAGCAACCGCTACGTCTCCAAGTCCGCAGTGACGACCAGCAACCCAGGGGGCGGCGCAAGCACCACCTCCTCCGATGTGCAGACCGATTCGGTCTTCGCCGGCGTGGTTGTGGGTGTCGTGCCATTCATCGGCGAACGCGGCGAAGTCGAACTGCTGATCCACCCGATGCAGACCGAGGTCGATCCGGTCAGCTTGCAATTGGTGGACATCGGCGGCGGCAACAAAGTCACCCTGCCTAAGGTGAGCTACAAGGGCATGACGACCTCACTCAACATGAAGGACGGCGACACCGTGATCATCGGTGGACTGATCGATCAGTCCACCTCGAACAAGGATACCGGCATACCGGGTCTATCCGATGCGCCGATGCTGGGACGATTGTTCGGACCCGAGACATCGTCGCACCGCAGCCGCGAGCTGGTCATGGTTCTTAAGGTGAAGGTACTGTGAGTCTGATGTACTCCGCACTGAACGCGCTGGAGAGGGACGCCGGCACGAAACGCACGGTTATCCCGGATGCCTTGCCGCCTCCTCTGACCACCCGGCCGGGTCCGGGGAGCTGGATCCATGTCGCGTTGATCGGCAGCGGCACCATCGTCGTGCTCGGCGCACTTGCGCTCGTCATTCTGCGTGACCGTTCGGTACAGTCGATCGGGCTGCAACAGCCGCTATCCGCAGCGCCCACCGCTGCGGCGACACCGGCATCAGCGCCATTGTCGCCGCCGGCATCAGCACCATTGTCACCACCGGCATCGGCATCATTGTCGCCGCCCGCATCAGCACCATTGTCGCCACCGGAGGCCGCACCATCGGCGCCGGCACTCAGCGTCGAGCCTGCTCCGGTGGTTGCGCCTGCGGTGATGACACCACCCGTGGCGAACTCCGCTGAACCCGCATCGCTGGCGCAGCCGGTGCAAACGCCAGCAGCGCCGCAGGTCCTGGCGGTAACCGTTCACCCATCGTCCACGCCAACTCCCAACGCACCACAGCCTTCGCGATCAATCGTGGCCAAGGACGTAGCGGCAACTACTGCTGCCAAGGACGAAGCGATAAGTACAACTGAAGCGGCAAGTACAACTGAAGCGGACCCCGATAAAGTAAGCAGCCTCGCAGTAGCGATCACGGGGGCCATCGCCGCCGGCCGCAAAGAAGAAGCCGAAGCACTGCTGCAGCAGCTCGGGACACACTTGCCTGCGGACAGCATCACCCTGCTGCGCCTGAGAGCGTGGCAAGCGTTCCGCGCGAACGATCAAGCGCAGGCGTTAACGCTCTATCGCCAGATCGTCGAGCGCTTGCCCGGCGATGAGCCCGCCTCAATCAGTCTCGCTGCCCTGTCCTGGAAATCGGGACAGCAGGACGAAGCGCGGCAAATTAGCCACGGCCTTGCCGAGCTCTATCCAAACTCAGACATCGTTCAGCGCTACAGCGCGTTGTTCGGAGAGCGGCGGTGAGTGAGCAACGGGGCTTGCCGGCGCACCTGGATAGGCTCGGGTTCGAGCGTAATCCGTTTCCGCAGACGCCGGACGCCGATTGCTACTTTCGCACCGAGAGCATCAAACAAAAATTCACCGAGACACTGCATTGCGTAATGGCCGGCAAAGGCTTCGTGTTGCTTACGGGCGAGGTCGGCACGGGCAAGAGCACATTTCTGCGCTGCCTGATGGACGACTTGATCGCGGGTGATTGTGCCGTCGCATTTGTGTTCAACACCTTTTTGCAAGGCCGTGATCTGTTGTTGGCGATCAATCGCGACTTCGGTCTCGCGACCGGCGCCGATCCGGCCGCAGACAGCGCCCAACTCAACCACCTGAATCACTTCCTCGGTCTCGCGCCCGGCGCCGATCTGGCCGGAGACATCCACCGACTCAACCAGTTCCTGATCGAACGGCACGCGCGTGGCCGAACCTGTGTGGTGGTCATTGATGACGCGCAAAACCTCGATAGTGCAAGTCTTGAGCTTCTGCGGCTACTGTCGAATCTCGAAACGCGCCACCACAAGTTGCTGCAAATCGTGTTGTCGGGCCAGCCGGAACTGGTGACGCTTCTGGTGAAACCCCAAATTCGCCAGCTTGCCAGTCGTATCGTGCAGCACGTCCAACTGGCGCCATTCACGCGCAACGAGTGCGCACGTTATATCGATTTCCGCATCGCTCGCGCCGGCAGCGATGGCCGCATCCGTTTGACCGATTCGGCGCAGAGTGCCGTGTATCGCCATTCGCGCGGAAACCCGCGCCGCGTGCACTTGATCATGGACCGCTGCCTGTACGGCGTGCTCTCCGCCGGCCGGCGCGAAATCGGCAAGCGGTTGGTCGATACCGCTGCCGGCGAGGTCGGCGTTGCGATGCCGGCGCGACGCGGCGCCCTGCGCAACTGGGCCGTGACCGGCATTGTCGGCTTGGGCATTGCCCTGGCCGCTTGGGCGAGTACGCGTCCCGCAGCACCGCCAGTCGTCCCGGTCGTGCAGCCCGCAGCACCGCCAGTCGTCCCGGTCGTGCAGCCCGCAGCACCGTCTGTCCTCCCGGTCGCGCAGCCCGCAGCACCGCCTGTCGTCCCGGTCGTGCAGCCCGCAGCACCGCCAGTCGTCCCGGACGTGCAGCCCCTGCAGCAATGTCTGGACAAACTCGGCAGCGGTTCGTGGCAAACCGTACTGCAGGATGGATTGAACGCCGATACCCAACGGGGGATCGAGCGCGCGCTGGCGGATAACGGACTCTCGCTCGCGGCGTTGCCGGCTGCACTGGAGCCGGCGCAATCATCGTCTCAGCGCGCCGAAGGCCCATGCCGTTGGCAGAACGGGGCCGGAGCCTGGGTGCTGTGGCGCGCGGCACACCCGTCGATCGAACTCAAGGACGGATCGCGCGGGAAATCCGTGCGTTGGCTGCAGCAGCGTCTTACCGATGCCGGCCATTACAGTGGGCCGATTGACAGTATCGTGGGGCCGCACACCGTAGAGGCGGTCGCGTCATTCCGCCGCCAGCACGATATTTCCGCCGCGGGCGGCATCGATTCATGGACCTTGTTCTTGCTTGAACACGATCTCGAGAAGTAACCTGCCTTTAAGCCAACTGAGAGTCACAGGATGGACACCAGAACAATCCTCGCGGAACCCCTTACCCACATCCTGCAGTCGCCGCAGCTGGGCGAACGTTTGCTGGCTCAGAATAAGCTCACGCAAGTGCAGCTCAACTATGCGCTGCAAAAACAGGCGGTGGAGGGCGGCCGACTGGGCCAGATCCTGGTGGAACGCGGCCTGATCACCGAGCGCGATCTGGCACTGAATCTCGCCGACCAGGGCGGTTTCAAGTTCATGGATACCGATACGGCGCCCATCTCCGATCCGCAGCTCCTCGCGCTTTTCAATCGCGAGCTCTGTCTAACCCGCGCTTTTATGCCGCTGGTGCGGCATGAGGGCGCCGTGGACATCCTGCTCGGCGACGGCGATCCCCTAGACGTAGCCGACTTGGTGCAGCGGCGCTGCGGCTTGCGGCCTAATTTCTTTCTGGGTGAATTTTCGCACGTCACCCAGCTCGTGCGTCAGGCCTACTACTTTGCGCAGAACCCGGTCGAATCGCTGATCAAGCGCGAAATCATTATTCTGGCCGACGATGTCGACCATGCGCGCGGGCCGGAGAAACTGCTCGAATATGTACTGCATCTCGCCGTCCGCGAGCGTGCAACCGATGTTCACATTGATCCATCGGCCGGCAGCTATCACGTACTGTTTCGCATCGACGGCGTGCTGCGTCCGATGTTCGCGATGCCCGTTTCGCTGTCCCGGGTGTTGGTCTACATCAAGCTGGTCGCCGAAATGGACATCTCGGAGCAGCGCCGGCCTCAGGACGGCAGCTTTCACACCACGATACTCGACACGCCATTCACGATTCGCAT
>PLYG01000365.1 GCA_003153335.1 Betaproteobacteria bacterium
ACCGACCAGCCTTCGGGTAGCTTGCCGGCAGGCATCAGTATCGACACCGGCGCCACCGTCAACGTGCCGGCAGGGGGCAGCCAGCCGGTGTTGATCAACTTCGCGGGCACCACCAGCGCGGTGGCCACCGGCACCGTGGTGCTCACCGGTTACGCGGCGGACTCCGGTAGTGCGAAGCGCGGCACGGTGACCATCAACTATCGCCTGGCCGACGCCACGCCGGCGGTCTTCCCTACGCCCACCTACCTCGAGACCGGCGTCAGCCAGGGCAGTACTGTCACCGACACCCTGACGCTCGACAACCGGGGCCTCATCGCCGCCACCACCGTCGCGGTGCAACTCTTGAATGGCGACGGCAGCAGCCCGCCGGCCTGGATCTACCTCTCGACCAGCGGTCAGGTGGGCACCTTGGGCGTCGGCCAGCAAGCGACCGTGCAGCTCACCATTGCCCCGCCGGCCGGCGTCAACGACGGCATCTACCCCTTCAAGCTGCGGGTGAGCGCGGGCCNNCCGGTCTCGGTCAGCGTGACCCAGGGCGGCAGCGGCAGCGTGACCTTCAACGTCGCCGACATCTATACCAATACCCTCAACGCCAGCGGGCAGCCGATCCCGGGCCTGGCCGGGGCCACCCTCAAAGTGCAGAACGCGGAGGTGCTGACGGTGCAGCAAAGCACGCTCAGCGATGCCACGGGCCAAGCGACGATCGCGAACCTGCCGACCGGCGCCTACCTCTTCCGCGCCAGCGCTGCCAACCATACGGACGCCAGTGGGCGCTTCCAGATTCGCCCCGGCGTCACCACAGCGCAGAACGTGTTCCTCGACTACAACGCGATCACGATCGAATTCGCGGTGACAGAAACCACGATTGTCGATCACTACAACGTGACACTCACGGCGACCTATCAAACCCAGGTGCCGGCCCCGGTGGTGTTGATGGAACCGCTCGCCGTCAATCTGCCGGATATGCAGGTCGGCGAAGAATTCACCGGCGAAATCACCATTAGCAATTACGGCCTCGTCAATGCCGACAACGTCGTCTTCACCCAGGCCGCATCCGATGCCTACTTCAAGGTCGAGGTCTACGGCACGGTCCCCACCACGCTGGCGGCGAAGCAACGGATCAGTCTGCCGTACAAGGTTACCGCGTTGCAAGCGCTGCCGGGCGGCACACCGGCGAACGTGAGTCTGGTTGCCCGCCCGAAGGCCGTGCAGATCAAAGCGACCACGACCGGTTGCTACACCTATCAAAGCGGGATGGGTGTGAGCTACAACTTTGCCTGCGCCAATGGCGACACCCGCGGCGGCAGTACGGGCACGACCATCACCAAAGCCTATGGGGCCTGCACTGGCGCTGGCGGCAGCATCGGCCTGACGACTTACCTTGGCGGCGGAGCGTGTGCCGGCGGGTGCAATCCCAACTATTCGCAGGGGATTGGCGTGCCCGCCGGGTTGGCGCTGACGCCGGCGTGTGTGCCGTACTGTTGTGAAGCGTGCAACTGCGTGCCACTGGGCAGCGGGCCAGGGGGACCGTCGTCGGGAGGACCTCCCGGCAATCCCTTTGACGGACCGCCCGGCATCCCGGTAGGTCTGAAGTAGTGTGATCGTCGTTTGACGAACTTGACACGCCTTATCGACTGGATTGAGATTCAAATGCTAAGTTTCCGCCTCCGCAATTTGTTTGTATCCGTGCTTCTGCTGGCTGGGAGTGTCTTTCTTCCCCACTTAGCGCAAGCCGAAGTGCTGCTGCCTAACGGCGAATTCACGACCAGCGTCGAGGACCTGCGCGTAAAAGTGCTGGGCGGCTACGTAATCATCAACCGCACCTGGGCTAACAGTCAGTGGTATGTGAATCCCGCCTGGGCCGATCTCAAGTTCACCTTCGACAATCTGGACGGGAGTGTCAAAGCCATCGATCGCGGCGGCGCCAGCTTCGCACGTTCGGGCAATGGCCTCTACATCTTCGACCTGCGCTTCTTTATCAAAGCCACTGCTACCGGCTATCAATGGTATGACCGGCAAGGCAACACTATCGACTACGATACGAGCGGCAAGATACTAGGCTACGCCGATCGCAACGGCGTCAAGGTCACCTTCACCTACGATGGCAGCGGCCAGCGCAGTCAGGTGCTCGACCACTTCGGTAATCTGGTGCTGAGCTTTGGCTACACCGGTGCGCAACTTTCCAGTATCACCGATCGCACCAATCGCACCATGCAGTATCAGTACAGCGGCAGCAATCTGAGCAAAGTCATCGATGTGCTGGGCAACATCAGCAGCTATACCTACGACGGCAACAATCAGTTGTTGACGCTCACTGATCAAGAGGGCCGCATCACCACCTTGAGCTATGCGGTGTCGATCCCGGCGCCGGTGGGTGGGGCGGGACTCAAAGTCTATACGCCCAAGGATGCGGTGGTCTCCGCCGGCACCGGCATCAGCAGCAGCGGCGTGCTGCAGACCTACAAAGTCAGCCGCGTGGGCACGCTCACCGACCCGCTGGGAAAGACCACCACTTATCAGTACGACTATGACCGGGTCGCCAGACAATACACGCTGACGGTGGTCACTCCCGCCGGCGTGCGCACCGTCGGCATCTACAACGTGTTGGGCAGGTTGCTGCAGCAGACGGTCGGCACCCGCATCGTGTCCAAACTGGGGTTCGACGTCAGCAATGTCGAGATCAGCACCGACGAGCGCGGCTTGACCACGACGGTGCAGTACGACACCGCGCGTAAGCCACTCTCGATTACCTATCCGGATGGCACGAAGGTCACGACGACCTATGACGCGGTATACAGCAAGCCGCTGCTCAAAACCGATGAATCAGGTGTACAGGCCAAGTATGAATACGACGGCAAGGGCAATCTGCTGGCGATGACCGAGGCGCTGGGCTTGCCTGAACAGCGCCTCACTACCTACACCTATGATCAGTACGGGCAGCTACTCAGTACGACGAGGAAGGGCGCCACGAGCCAGGACGATGCCACCATCGGCTACACTTATGATAGCTATGGCAACGCGACGACCTTTACCGATGCCTTGCAGAATCAAACCATCTGCACGTACGACGCGATGGGCAATCCCCTCACCAAGCGGGACGCGCGTAGCAACACTATGCCCTACAGCTACAACGCGATGGGTTGGCCCACCAGCGTCACCGATGCGCTCAATCACCCGACCGCCTTCGAATACGACAAGGTCGGCAATCGCACCAAAATGATTGATGCACTCGCTTATCCGACAACCTCCACCTACGACGGCAACAATCGCCTGACGCAAATCACCGACGCGCTAGGCGGAATCACCAGAACGGAATTCGATGCGGACGGCCGGAGAACGAAAAACATTGACCCCAGCGGCGTCACGATCAGCTTCGGCTATGACACCGACGGCCGGTTAACCCGCACCACCGATGGCAACGGCAACGTCACCAGTTACGACTACGGCGCGGCCGGCAGCGGACTGGACGGGCTGCTCACCGCGATCAACTATCCGACCTATCGCGAAGAGTACAAGTACGACCAACGCAGCCGGCAGACGCAAGTCATCCAGGTGCTCGACGCCAGCACGCGCTACACCCGCGCCACGGGTTACGATGGGGTGGGCAATGCCGTCAGTCAGACCGATGCCGCCGGCCGCAGCACGCTGAACAAATACGATGCCTTGCGCCGCCTGACGCAAACCACCGACCCCGCTGGCGGCATCACACAATACTGCTACAACACCCGCGACAACCTGCTGGCGATCACCGACGCCAACGGCAACACCACGCGCTACGGGTACGATCTGGCAGGCCGCGGTATTGCCGAAACCCGACCCCAGGGTGAAGTTACGCAAACGGCCTACGACCCGGTCGGTAATCTCACGGTGCGCGCGGACGCCAAGGGCCAGCAGCGCCGCTACACCTATGACGCCGTCAACCGGCGCACCAGGGAAGAGCACTATGGCATCAGCAATGGCGTGCTGGCGAGCACACCCAGCCAGACTATCACGTACGCGTACGACGCCCGCAATCAGCTTACCAGCTACGCCGATGGTGATACCAGCGCTAGCTACACCTTCGACGCACTGAACCGCAAGATCGGCGAAATGGTCAACTACGGCGCCTTCACCAAGGCCACCCAAAGCGACTACTTCCCCAACGGGCGCAAGAAGAGCTTTACCTACGCCGACGGCGCGCTGGTCACCTATACCTACGATGCGAATGGTCAAGTCAAGACCATCGCCACCCCGGGTGGAACAATCAGCTACGACAGCTATCAATGGACCAGCCCCAAACAAATCAGCATGCCGGGCGCGGTGCGCACGACGACCTATGATCCACTGCTGCGGCCAATCGCGATCAAGGTGGAGAAGGGCAGCGCGGGCAGCGGACAGATCGTGATGGACTACCGCTACAGTTACGATAGCGTGTCGAACATCGTGCAGCGGCAAACGCAGGATGGCGCCTATGCCTACCAATACGACACCCTCGATCGCCTGACCCAAGCCACGCCGCCGGCCAGTCTGAGCCTGCCGCACGAGCAGTACACTTACGATGGCGTGCATAACCGGCTGAGCAGCGCCCACCAGCCTGGTGCGTGGACGTACAATGCGAACAATCAATTGCAGCAGTTTGGCAGCGGCAGCCAGGCGACCACGCTGCAGTACGATGCCGACGGCCACACGGCAAAACAAGTGCAGAACGGGCAAGAAACCAATTACCAATACGATGTGGCGGAGCGCCTTGTCGCCGTGACCGATGCCAGCGCCACCCCGATTANNTATTTTTCGTCGACGATTGATATCTACACCTATGACCCATTGGGACGGCGCATCAAGAAGGTGGCGAACGGGCAGACGACCTATTTCCAGTATGCAGACGAAGGACTCGTAGCTGAATACGATGCCGGCGGCGCTGCGATGACTACCTATGGTTGGCAGCCCTATGGAAGCTGGGGAACGGCTCCCGTATTTCAGCGCCTGCCGAATGCGACGAATCAGCCGGTTTACTTCTACCAAAATGACCATCTGGGCACGTCGCAACAACTAACCGATTCAAACGGTAATGCCGTCTGGAGTATGGTTGCGGAGGTGTTCGGGAAAGTGACCGTTGATTCAAATTTCGTGGTGGGTAATAGTCTTCGATTTCCCGGCCAATACTCCGATGGCGAAACAGGACTGAACTACAACCTCTTTAGAGATTACGATCCGGGTACGGGGCGGTATGTCGAATCCGATCCAATTGGGTTGGTCGGGGGATTGAACACATACATATATGTCGCGGGAAGTCCTTTACAGTTTGCCGATCCTTCAGGCCTGATCTATCGATGCATACAACCATTGCATGCTTGGCCTGGCGGCTTTATGAATGGACATGGACCATTTCATCACGCGTTTGTCTGTGATAACGAGGGGAAGAATTGCTACGGACAAGACTGGGACGACAAACCGTGGTGGAGTAGCCCCCTATATGCGCCAGGCAAGCCGTCGGAGGGAGACAAGTTTAATCCGGATCAGTGTAAACCATATCAGCCGAAATCTGAATGTATGAACAATTGTGTAATCGAAAGAAGCAAGGATCTGACTCGTCCGAAGTACAGCGGTATTCCCGGAGAGCATGGGATGTTTTCGCGTGCTCCTATGTGTATAGAGTTTGCTGATCACGAAATCTATGCTTGTCTACGCCAATGTAGTGAAAAAAATGAAACCGTGGCGACTGCTTGTCCTCGGCATGATTACTGGCATTTTTGTACTTGGTGGGTTGATATTTATTTATGGTGGATTTGATAAGTTCAAAGAACCGATCCGGATAGTCCTGCCCTACTCTGTAAGTGGTGTATTGTGCTTCAAAATGACGCCGAAGCTAGTGCAAGCAAATCCGTCACCGCAACTCAACTATCAAGTACGGGAAGACGGCTTTCTTGAGATGGAAGAGAATCTATTGCAAAGCCATCGAAGAAAGTTGTTTTTTCGGGCCGGGGACGCTGCGTCCCCAATGCTTCAGATTTCTGATGATGCTGTGATCCCGATCCTTACCGAAAATGATGCTCACAGTGGCACTGCGTATGGAGTCTATTGGATTGGCTCGCGCGAAAGTTGGTTCAAATTTGCCACGTTGCAAGGCAAGGAGCCGTTTTGTTTGGGAAGGTAAAAGGGGCCAGGCTCGCTTTATTTTTCCGCGGATGCTAGAGTGCGGTCATGCCCCGCCGACCGCGCATCCATCTCGATGGTGTGCCGCTGCACATCGTGCAACGCGGTCACAATCGCGAGCCCTGCTTCTTCGGCGAGGAAGATTACAGCAGCTACCTGCATTGGCTGGGCGAAGCGCTCGGGGAGGCTGCGTGCGTGCTGCACGCCTATGTGCTGATGACCAATCATGTGCACCTGTTGTTGACACCCAGGAAGGCCGCAGCGGTGCCCGGGTTGATCATTTCGCTGGGGCGGCGCTACGTGCAATACATCAATCGCACCTACCAGCGCACGGGCACGCTGTGGGACAGCCGCTACAAATCGTCACTGGTGCAGGCGGATTCGTACCTACTTGCCTGTCAGCGTTATATCGAACTCAATCCCGTGCGGGCGGCAATAGTGGACGACCCCGCACACTACCGTTGGACCAGCTACCGGGCGAACGCGCTGGGCGCGGCGGACAGCAGGGTCACCCCCCATGCGCTGTATCGACAACTGGGAGCAAACGACCGAGAGCGGCAGATTGCATATCGGGCGTTGTTTCGCGCGCAATTGGAGCGGACTGCCATTGACGATATTCGGTTGGCGCTGATGCAGAATCAGCCGCTTGGTAATGCGCGTTTCTACGCCAAGATAGAGAAGATGACCGGAGTGAGGCGCGAAGCCAGACCGCGCGGACGACCGCGGCAGGAGGCGGATGCCGGCGGGACGTGGGAAGGACAAGGGAAGTTAAAGTTGTGAAAATAATCCAACCTGGCCCCTTTAATTTGAAGATGGAGAGGATGACCGGAGTGAGGCGCGAAGCCAGACCGCGCGGACGACCGCGGCAGGAGGCGGATGGCGGCGGGACGCGGGAAGGGCAAGGGAAGTTAAAGTTGTAAAAATAATCCAACCTGGCCCCTTTAATTGATGAACCCCGCGACCCCAGCCGAATTGCCCAGCGATCCCCTGCGCTCGATTACCAGGGCGGATATGGCGAATCTGCCGATCCGCCGCTATGCGGGCAACGTGTGCGTGGTGGCCACGCCGCACGATCTCGCGCATGCGCTGGCGGACCTGCGGCAGGAGCGGGTCGTCGGCTTGGATACCGAGACGCGGCCCGCGTTCAGGAAGGGCGAGGTGCATTTGCCTTGCCTGGTGCAGGCGGCGACGGCCCACGCGGTGTACCTGTTCCCTCTTCGCCACCGCGACGCCTTCCCGGTTCTCGCCGAACTGTTGTCCGCGCCGCGCATCGTCAAGGCGGGCGTCGGGCTCGCGCACGATATGCGCGCGTTGAAGCAGGTGTTCGCGTTCGTGGAGAAGAACGTGCTCGACCTGGGTGGCGTCGCGCGCGCGAGCGGCCTCGAGCAGAGCGGCGTGCGCAACCTCGCCGGAATGTTTCTTGGCTTTCGCATTCCCAAGAGCGCCAGCACCTCGAACTGGGCCGCGCCACAGCTCACCGCGGCGCAGATTACCTACGCTGCCACCGATGCCTGGGCCTGTCGCGAATTGTTCCTGCGCTTCCAGAGCCTGGGGCTGCTGCGCGCGAAGCCTGCAACGGCCGATAGCGGCGCGGATCCAGGGGGAATGACATTGTAGTCTGCCGCGCAATGTTCCCGGGCGCGAGCCTGGAGATGGCCCTCCACCCGAACCTCATATCACGGCCTCGTTGCGCCCATTCCGATATGCGCATATACTATGCGCATCATTTCCTACAAGACCGCCATGCTGACCCATGCGAACGTCCCGCGCAAGCGCAAGAAAGCCACCAACCTCAGCATCGATCTCGCCTTGCTGGACCGGGCCAAGAGCCTCAAGCTCAACCTGTCGCAAGTTGTCGAAGCCGGCCTGATCGAAGCCATCCGCCAGCACGAGCGCGTGCAGTGGCTGGAAGAAAATCGCGCCGCGCTTGACGCCTACAACGACCACGTGGAAAAGCAGGGTGTATTCAGCGACGGGCTGCGCTCCTTCTGATGGCGCAGTTCGACGTCTATCGCAACGCCAATCCCGCCACCCGCGCGCGCGTCCCCTACCTGCTCGATGTCCAGTCGGAACTGCTCGACGCCCTGGCGAGCCGGGTTGTCGTTCCGCTGTGCAAACCCGAGGTTCTCAGGGGAAAGCTGGCCGAGAGGCTCAACCCGGTGTTCGAGGTCGAAGGTCGCAAGATGGTCCTGCTGACGCCCGAACTCGCGGGCGTGTCCAGAAAAGCGCTCGGCGAACAGATCGCGAATCTTGCCAATCGGCGCGAATCGATCATTGCGGCGCTGGACCTGGTCATTACCGGAATCTGAGCGCGCCCTTCTCCTGGGATTCCGGATTCCCAAAGCCAAGACCTCGAACCGGGCCGCGCCACAGCTCACCGCGGCGCGGATCACGTACGTCGCCACAGACGCCTGGGCCTGCCGCGAATTGTTCCTGCGCTTCCGGAACCTGGGCCTGATGCGATCGATGCCTGCGCCGGCCGATAGCGGCGCGGCACTGCAGGCATAGGCGACGCGCTACTGCGACATTGGCTTCCGCGCGGATAGCGCCCATCCAGCCGCGCACGATGCGGTAGAGCACCCACAAGTCGGACCGCAATGCAGTCGAGCGCGTCGTCAACGATCACCACAGAAGTTGGTCAAGACCCGCCCGCAAGGCGCCGCATGCAACCGGGATCTTGCCGCCTTGGTTTGACGCAAGTCAAGACAGCAGGCGGGCTTCTGGCCGACAATGGCTTTCATTTGTCGCATACTATCGGTCAGAAAAAGGAGGGGTCGTGTTTCAGGTCAGAATTCATGGTCGTGGCGGCCAGGGGGTCGTTTCCGCGGCTGAACTGCTCGCCGTCGCCGCCTTTATTGAAGGACGTTACGCCCAGGCGTTTCCGAGTTTCGGGTCCGAGCGCACCGGTGCGCCGGTGGTTGCGTTCTGCCGTATCGACGACAAGGAGATCCGGCTGCGCGAACCCGTGGCGCACCCGGATGCGCTGATCATTCAGGACGCAACCCTGCTGCATCAGGTCGATCTGTTCAGCGGTGTCCCGCCCTCGGCTTATGTGCTGATCAACTCCACGCGCACCTTTGATGAACTGGGTATCGGCGAGTTTGTGCGCAAGCTCGACCCGCGCCGCCTCTGCACGGTGCCGCCCACCGACATCGCGCTGCGGCATGTCGGCAGGCCGGTCCCCAATGTGCCGCTGCTGGGCGGTTTTGCGGCCATCAGCGGCCTGCTGCGCCTGGATTCGGTGTGCGCGGCGATCCGCGAGAAATTTCCGACGAGGATCGCGACTGCGAACGTCGCAGCAGCGACCGAGGCCTACGACGACATGGTCAAGGCGCTGGCCGGAGAGAGCGTTCATGCTTAAGCAAATCGAAGGCTCGCGCGCGGTCGCCGAAGCGGTTGCGCTGTGCCGGCCGGAAGTGATCTGCGCGTACCCGATTTCACCGCAGACGCATATCGTCGAAGCGCTGGGAGAAATGACGCGCACCGGCGAACTGCCCGGATGCGAGTTCATCAACGTCGAATCGGAGTTTGCCGCGATGTCGGTGGCGATCGGCGCCTCGGCCGCCGGCGCCAGGTCGTACACCGCGACGGCAAGCCAGGGACTGTTGTTCATGGCCGAGGCGGTATTCAACGCTTCGGGTCTGGGCTTGCCCATCGTGATGACCATCGCCAATCGCGCGATCGGCGCCCCGATCAACATCTGGAACGACCACTCGGACAGCATGTCGATGCGCGATTGCGGCTGGATTCAGCTCTTCGCCGAAACCAACCAGGAAGCGCTGGATTTGCACATCCAGGCGTTCCGCCTGGCCGAAGAGCTGTCGCTGCCCGTGATGGTGTGCATGGACGGCTTCAT
>PLYG01000010.1 GCA_003153335.1 Betaproteobacteria bacterium
CGGCAAATCGTACAAAGTGAAAAAGCCGTCATGGGACTAGAGCGCGACAGTTGCCTGCACGTAGCTCACCGTACTGCGCGGACCTGCGATCTTGGCGGTAATCCGGTAGTAAACCAGCGACGTGGCATTGAGCTGCAGTTTTCCGGCTACCTCCGCATTGCCGGTCGCTGCGTTGACCAGAGGCGAGGCGGCACAAGTGGCGCCTCCGATCGGCGAGCCCGCGAAGGAGCACATTCGGTCGATCACGTAAGCGACCTGGTTGCCGGCGGCATTGGTCGAAAGAGTTTTCGCCCGCGACGCCAGCGTTGCCGTCCAGTACGCGTCCCAGGACTGCCCGGCTGCCGGGTTTTGTGCCGCGTTTATACCGTTGGCGGCGTAGCCATTGGTCGCGTCGTCGGCGTTGAGTGTTGTGCCAGCGGAATTCGCGTTCAGCCACACAATTGCCGCTTCGATTCCGGTATCCCCGGAATGGGTTGCCGACTCGTGAAACGCGAGATTGCCGGCAATCAGGTTGGACGTATCGATCGAACGCACCAGCGCAATGCCAGCAAGGGTCATCACGACGACGACGATGATGGCGATGAACAATACGGCGCCCCCCTGTCCGCGGGACGATACGCTGGAGACCGTCATGGAGTATTTGTGCATATCGATGGTGCGTCGGCGAGCAAGACCATGTTGCGCATCGGCACCACAGTCTGGAATACCTTGTAGCGATAGTGATTCCAGTCCGGATTCGCGGTCCCATCCGGCTTCTTGGAAAGGTCGATCGCAGCCCCCGAGCTGCCGTCCCAGGTCGGCGCCGCGGACGTCACGTCGGTTCCGTCCGGATTGGTCTTGTTGTACTCGCTGTTGCGGGCGACCAGGGCGAGGCGAAAAGCGGAAACCCTGGCCCAGCCGCACATCGTCGTCGGCGTGGTCTGATTGTACGTATCGACGACGGCGTCCATCGTCGTGGTCGTATCGACGCCGTACTGGGCTCTCATGCTGATTACGTTGTTAGCAATCGGAACCCAGGTCGCGGCCCAGACCGCGGCGGTGACGGAGGCCTTGGCGACTCCGCAATTGGTGGCCATGTAATCGCACATCGTCAGGTTTCCGTCGCGAATCGCGTAAGCCAGCACCGACGGGGATTGACCAAGGTTGTACATGGTCCCGGTCCCGACGGTGCCGGTCGCGGCAGTGATGGTCGTGGCGGCAACCACCGTTACCGGGCGCGGCAGCAGATTCGCCGCACACGAATCCGGTGCGGCCATCACGACATCGCCGACAGTGAACGACCCGGGCGACTGAACGGTCGAAACGGTGCCGGTCTGCGAGTAAATCGGATTCCCATGGGGTTCTCCGTTGGAGTTGCCATAAAATACGAGCAGTGTGTCGGTATTGGCGTCGCCGGCGGGAATGACGGACGTAGCGGGATTGATGATTACCGGCACGACCGGAACCGTTCCGCCCGAAGACAGGCCTGCGCTGCAGGTGAATAGATACTGCTTGGTGTTGGTGTAACCAGTGATGCCGTAACCACTCTGGCGGATGTCGCGCTGCAATCCGTAGAGCGCGATGGCGCCATTGTTCTGGGCGTCCGCACCCCCCGTGGTGGTGCGCTTGCTGTGCTCGAATATGGACAGTTGCTGCATCATGACGAGGATGGCCAGCATGCCGATCACCACGGAGACCATGATTTCCACGAGGCCAAAGCCTGCGGAGCGCCGCAGTGGAAATCTCGAAGTGCGCGGCATGCTGCGTTCCTTACCTGATCTGGGTGACGGTCGTGAGGCTGTGCTGAGTGGCATCGCTCGGAGCGATCCAGTAAACGGCGATGGTGACCACTCCCGCCGCATCTACCGTCACGGTGGGCGCGGTGGCCGTGCTCGCGACAACGCCAGGGAGCGTGGACGTGACGCTCGACGACCAAGTGTTGTATGCCGATCCGCCGGTATTGAAATTGGACTGCAACGTGGCGATTGTCCGATCACTCACCCACATTTTCCCGATCAACTGATTGACCAGCAACTCCGCTTCGGACCGGTACCTCGCGGCTGTCGAGTTCTTGGCCGACATTGCCTGCAAACCGACCAGTCCCACGACGCCAATCGAGAATATCAGGATGGCAATCAATGCCTCGAGCAAAACGAAGCCCGACGACCATCTTTTATTTCGCGTCGAACTCGTCATTTCAGCACGCTCGTGTATCGGGGGCGCTAAGTGCCGGATCGCACGCGCGCACCTGCCCTGCCGTCGTTACGTCGACCCGCAGGCAGCGCATCTGCCCGCTCGCGGATACGCAGGTGCCCCCGGATGGGTTCGTGATATTGATGCTGGCCGGCGACGCGGCAAGATTGGTCGCGCGGCCAAGACCGTTGAATGTGATGGTTCCCTGATCCGCCGCAACAACGGCGTTGCGTGAACCTTCATTGTTTGAACGTTTCTGAATGGTGCCGGGCGAGACCGTATCTGTGGGATCGGGCGCCACGTCACACTTGCCCGTAGGATCGCCACGGCTGACTACCCAGTTACCGGCTGAGGTCGAAATCGCGCACGAAGCGGTGAGGGAATCGACCAGTTGAAAGTTCACCGTCTTGTTGCGCTGGACAGCCTCCGCCCGTGCCAGGATTAGCCCATTCTGGATCGACTCGGCGGAGTTGCGAATCTGGCTGCTCTGGATCCAGGCGCTGAAACTCGGCACGCCGACCAACAGCAACATTGTGAAAATCGTCAAGCCGATCATCATCTCGATCATGGTAAGGCCGCGCTGCTCCCGCGTGCGCATCAACAAATGCCGCCTTTCTGCGTCACCCAGCAGGTGTTGGGGCTTGGCAGAGACCAACCGGTGGGAACGGCTCCGGTGGTCTTGGACGCGGATTGATCGATGGTGTAGCTAAAACCGGCCATCGTCCCCGTGCCGACGGCCTGCAACGTGAACACTGTCGCCGTTCCCGCGACCGAGCACGAGAAGGTGAAGTACTTGCTGGACGTCGTATCGCTGGTGCATGGAGGGGCGCTGGCGTAGGTGCGGCTGTCCTGATAGAACTGCTCCATCTGCACCCGCTTGGCGGCCAGATTCGACGTGGCATCCGGAATTTTTCCCCGTATGATAAAAACCGTGTATGAGGGCAGCGCGATGGCACCGAGGATGCCAATCAAGGCCACAACCATCATAACTTCGATCATCGTGAAGCCGGCGGCGCGCGCGACCCCTGAGCCAGCGGGCATCCGGGTGAGTTTGCGTGAAGTGTAAATCAGTAAGTTCATGAGTTTGATTTTTATGGTAAATGAGCAGGTGCGTCAAGCGCGGTCAGCTTTCATTTGCTACCGTTCATCGGCGAGTCATCCGGCGTTGTCGAATCGAAACCGTATTTTCCTCCAATCTTCTCTTATATATCAATAGTTTACGATTGTTCAGACCGGATCCGCCGGAACAACAGCAAAACATGACTTCAGGCTTGGTCACCCTGCCCGATACCGCGGGTGAATCGCACCAGTCGAAGCATTTCAACACATTGAAAATTCGTATTATTTCTCACAGGAGCTTGGTTCCAGAACTATGTTCTCCATTGATTCGGACAATTTCTGATAGAGCATTTCTGCCTGCAAGTTGAAAATTGAGTGTTTTTGTGGATTTGCCGGGCGTCGTGCGCAAGGTGATCACGGGCGATCATTGACCATGGCCCGCATCATCGGCGAACGCCGCAGTCGGGGCGATCAGTGGAAATCCCCGGCGGTGTCGCAGACAAGCGCAATGGTCAGGCGTGCACCCGG